>JAYTFV010000508.1:0-3569 GCA_043734065.1 Planctomycetota bacterium | reverse complement strand
CGAAAAGACGAAAGGCGCGCCGCTCGACCTCATCGTGCCGAAGGAGGGTCTCGGCTGGGAAATGGAAGCCACCGCCATCATGAAGGGCAGCAAGAACCTCGAAGCGGCCAAGAAGCTCGCTGACTGGGCGACGACGCTGAAGGCCAACTGTTGCCGAACGATCAGGGGGGCGTCGACTGGCAGGAACTCCGAGACGATCGACAGCAGTTGGACGAACATCGGCGAGATGAACTCCTCGACCAGTGCCTGGCACGCCGTCGTCGGTCGGGCCAGCTCGCGCAGCATCAGTTCAATGTGCCATGAGGGGGCCTCCTCGGCGAGCATCATCTCCACCATGTGCGCGATCATCCCCGCCAGCTTCTGCTCCGGCGTCAACCCCGCTGGCCAATCGAACTGGACCACTCCCTGCTGGCAATGAGCGTGCTTAACGACCTCAATGTAGAGGCGTTCCTTGTCGCCAAAGTGGTAATGAATAGCGGCAATGTTGACGCCCGCCAACTGGCAGACCTCACGCACAGTCGTGGCTTCAAACCCTTTCTCAGAAAAGGTTTTCCCGGCCACGTCGATCAGTTTCCGGCGAGTGTCATCCATCCCAACATCCGATTCAATCAAACGATTGATTTATTGTAGGGACGGCGTGAGACTTGGCAAGACACTGTTGGAGTTCAGGCTTTAGTCTGTGTCCGCGCAGGCTAAAGCTTGGGCTCCAACTCCCAGGCCCGCCTCCTGCACGGCCCGCTGTGGATGTACTGCACGAACTTCAGGTGCGTGTTGAGCATCAGCAGCGTGAGGAACTCAGGCGACGAGTTGACGGAGCAGATGAGACAGGGGTGAATTGGCCAGCGAACGCCAATCAGGCGTTCCGCCCGAACACCATCAGGGTAATATCATCATTCTGCGGGTGGCCACCGGCGTGCTTGCGGACATCCGCGCGGATCGCGGTCCCGAGTTTCTGCGTGTCGCCCGGCGTATTGGAGACCAGTTTCCGCAGCTTGTCCGTCCCATACAGATCGCCCTTGGCGTTCATGGCTTCGCTGACCCCGTCGGTGTAGATCACCACCGTCTCGCCACGACCGATTTCTCGCGTCACCACATCGAACGGGTAGCCATCGACGACACCCAGTGGCACGCCGACGATCGCGTCGGGGAACTCTTCCAGCGAGCCATCCGGCTTGCGAATGATCGGCGACATGTGTCCGGCGATCACCAGCGACATCGTGTGCTTCAGCGGGTCGAGGATCACGAGGACAAAGGTCACGAACCGTCCCTCGACGGCCCGGGCGCACATGTGCCCGTTGATCTTTTCGATGGCCTGGCTCACGTCGTCAACGAACTCGACGACCGATCGCACCACGGTGGAAATGCGAGACATAATTAAGGAGGCGGGCACCCCCTTACCTGCCACATCGCCGAACGCAATCGCGATCTTCCCATTCGCCAGCGAGAAGACATCATAGTAGTCACCGCCCACCGCCTGGGCTGATTCATACATCGCGAAGAACGAGTAGCCCGGAACCTCCGGCATCCGCTCCGGCAGCAGGGCCAACTGGACCGCGCTGGCGATGTTCATTTCGTTGTCCTGCTTCTGCTTCTCGACATAGGACTGGAGCAGGCGGGCTCCCTCATACGCCAGCGCGGCGGGGACGGCGACAGCCGCCAGCAGTTGGGCGTCCTCGTTCTTGAACTGGGCCAGCGGATTCTGCGTGTCGATGTTGATGACCCCCAGGACATCGCCGTTGAGGCCGATCAGCGGGGCGCAGATCATCGACCGGATCGAGAGCGATGAGATCGACTCGCTGGCACTGAACTTGGAATCGCTCGACGCATCCGCCGAGAGGATCGTCTCCTTCGACTCGATCACCGCCTTGAGGATCGTCCGCGACAGCTTGACCGAATCGTCGGCATCCGCCCGGCGATGCTTCATCGCGCGGGGGATCATCTGTTTGGTCAGGTCATCCAGCAGCAGCACGCAGCCGCGATCCGCGTGCGGAAAAATCCCGAACAGGGTGTCCAGCACCTTGGGCAGGATCTTGTCGATGTCGATTGTCCCGGCCAGGCTCTTGGTGATCTCCAGCACTGCTTTGAGCTTAGCAGCCGGCTGGACATCGAGCATCTCGAATGGGCTGCCGCCGACGCGGTCGGTGATCGTCGACGAAGAATCGTCCTTGTCGAAAGTCACCGAAGTGATCCCCGAAGAATCCTCCTCACCGGTCTTACTCAAACCCGACCCGGAACTGTCCCCTTCGTAGCGAAACAGAATGGGACCAAATTTGATGCGGTCATCGGTCTTCAGCATCGTCGGGGCTGCGATCCGCTGCCCGTTGACGAACGACCCGTTTCCGCTGTTGAGGTCTTCGATATAAAACCGCCCATCCTGCGGATAGACGCGGGCATGCTTGCGCGACACCATGTTGGAGTCGATCTGGATGTCGCACTCCGGGAGCCGCCCGAGAAAATTATCCCCGTGCTTGAGTTCGTAGGTCTTGGCTTGTCCCGCCACGAGAAGAATCAGATTGGCCATGACGACTGCTTCCTGGGGATGCGGGGCGGTATCCAATGATCGAATGGGGAGAGGAGAACCATACCACCCCGCGGGTCCGATTATCCAGATCGGAGTGCTTCACCGCAATCGGTCATCGCCTGTCAGCGATCGATTCCAGGGATTTCATCTGCCACGCCTTTCCCTCACATCCCGGCTGTGAGTGCTTCCAAATGCCGTGCAAAGTGATCCGAGAGGACCTCGCGATATGTCTCCGGATGTGCAGCCACGACCGACTTCACCAGAGGGCCAAAATCGGGATGGGTCAGCGTCGACCCGAATGTGCAGTGCAGGATCTGCCGCCCCGGTGCGGTGAACCCCGTCCCACGCGGGACATCGCTCCACTGTTCCAGGTAGTGCCGCTCCAGTTCGTGGATGTCGCTCTCCTGCTCCACGGTGGGGGCCGAGGCCAGCGTGGCCGAGACGTGGTACGTCGCCTTGTCGGTGTCGTACCGCTCACGAGCGAATGTCACGAGCTGACGGAACAGATCGGGCTCGTGCCGGGCCACCACGCGGAGGGCCTCCAGGTAACTCGTCCCCGCCGTCTTCACATGAAACCGACCCTTGGTCGCTCTCGCAAAATCCGTGTAGATCGACAGCTTGTCCGACCCGGAATGCAGGCTCAACTTGTACGGCCCCAGCATCTCCGCTATCGCCGCATGATCGGCCAGGGAGAGCCGCAAGGCCGCGAGATCCCCCTTATAGTCGACCCCCTTCTCAAAGTCGCCGATGTACCGCGGCGCGAGGCTCACCAGCTTCATCCCGCGCTGCAGGCACTGGTCCGCGATCAGGTAGTGTTCAGCCAGCGTGGTCGGCTGCTCGGTCTCGTCGACACTGAGTTCGATCTCGTAACCTTGGCCGAGTCCCTCGCACGTCTTGCGAATATGGTCGGAGAGCCTGACCGCCGTGTTGATCGCTCGTCCGTACTTCACCGCCGCCCGGTGGAGTACCGGCTCGGTGAACTCGATCGTCGCACCGGTGCTGAGCGTGACGCTCTGACCGCGATACGCCGCGATCCACGGAGTTTCGT
>JAYTFV010000507.1:0-4902 GCA_043734065.1 Planctomycetota bacterium | reverse complement strand
TCTTGATACACCGACGATTGGGACGTACACACACCGGGAGTCCATGATCGGCAGAATTCTGACGAATTCTGCGACGGGCGATCTGGTTGGCACCGCGATTGCTCTGGGTATCCCGTGAACTGCTGATTTTGGAAACAGGGAGTGCGTTGTGGATCAGACCGACTGGATTGAACAGCACCTCTTCAAGGCGGCTCAGTTGCTCCCGGCGCAGGGGCCGATCACCGCTTTCGTCTTTCTGAATTCCCTGCAAGCCCTGGAAGACATCCCGTTTGAGGCGGGGTTGAAGCGCGGGCGCGAGCTGTTCGGGTGCGAAATCTATCTCTCGGAAGACAGCTATCGGGAGAAAATGGCTCATGGGCGAATCAAGCCCGACGATCTGGCCGACACGTTGCGAACCGATCTGGGTGATCACGTCCAGGCCCCGATTGGTCCATCCGGAACGGCCTTCGATCTGCGACTGGCGATGCTTTCGCACCCCGTGCGACTGGCTCCGGCGGCGGAGTTGGGCTGGTTCGTGGCCGAGACGGACGCCCTCTCGCAGTACCGGACCGAGGTCACTCCCGAGGCGGCCGAGCGGTCCACCGAGCAGACCCGCGTCTGGGCCATGCGCGATGTCCGTCGGGAAGCGGGAAACCCGTGGCACCTGATTCTGACGGAACTCAACGATCGCGACATCGATCAATGGTCCCCATCCCGGTGGACCACCTTCGCCTTGCGATCACTGTGGGAAGTCTGTCGCCACGGAGTCCAGAACCTCCCGATCCCCGAAGCCCCCTCCACGACGATCCGCCATCGCGACCTCCTGCTGTCGGCCACCGGCCAGGACTGCGACCCGCTCATCAACCAGATCCTCATCCCGTTCAGCGCGGGATTCGTGGACCAGGGACTCGCCACCTGGGAGATGCCGAATCGCGACGCCGGTTTCTGGAACAGCTTTGTCGAATTGTATGGCACCACGACTCCCATTGACTGCTGGCTGCGCGACCTCCCGAGTGAGATTCAGAAGGTCGCCGCCCTCAAGCCCGTTGAAGTCATTGCCGACTCGCTGAAGCAACTCGGCCTTTCGGAAGCCGAGGCTCCGGAATACCTGACCCGCGAGCTGCTGGCCCTCCGCGGCTGGGCCGGGATGATCTGGCAGGGGGAAGATCGCGGCGACCGCATCGGACGACCGATGCCGAAGGGGACGCTGCTGCAATACATGGCGGTTCGGCTGGTTCTGCTCCGGGTGGCGCTGGGGGCCATTGTGCGTCGCGAGTTGCCGACACTGGGCACTGTGGCCGATCTCCGACAGACCTTGCGGAACCGCGTCCGCTCCGTCCCGACCACCACTCGCGAAGAACGGGCCTTCGAGGTCTTCCAACTGGCCCAACTCCAGAACTGGACAGCTCCCAGCCTGTCGACGCTGCCTGCCGAAGGCTGGGCCGCTCTGATCCAGGAGATCGAAGGGTTTGACGCCATGCAGCGTCGCCGGCTATTCCATCTGGCCTTCGAGCGGCGGTTTCGGGTGCAGGCCCTCGACGCCATCGCCATCCATACCCAAGGGAAACAGGCCGAGCGAGTCGCCTCCCCACAGTTCCAATCGGTCTACTGCATCGACACTCGCGAGGAATCATTCCGCCGGCACCTCGAAGAGGTCTGTCCCGCAGCCGAGACATTCGGGGCCGCCGGCTTCTTCGGCGTCGCGATGTACTACAAGGGGGTCTCCGACGCCCACTTTCAGGCCCTCTGCCCCATTGTCGTGCGGCCCAAGAACTACATCATTGAAGAGGTCGTCTACAGCCTCACCGATTCGGACCGACGACGATCCAGTGCCCGCAAGAGTCTGGCGACCGCCACTCATCAGATCCACGTCCGCTCCCGCAGCATGGCTGGCGGAGCCCTGATGACCGCCAGCCTGGGCGTCTTTGCGTCGATCCCGCTCGTTGCCCGCGTGCTGTTTCCCGTGGCGACCTCACGACTCCGCCGCGCCATTGGCAGCGTCGTCGCTCCCCCGCCGGTCACCAAGCTGAGGATTGAGCGTCTGACGGAACAGCCCGGTCCCGAAGGAGACGCGATCGGCTACACGCTGACCGAGATGGCCGATGTCGGGGAGAAGATACTGAGCGAGACCGGCCTGCGCTCCGGGTTCGCCAGATTAGTCTTGTTCTTCGGGCATGGGTCGTTCTGCATGAACAACCCGCATAAGTCGTGCTACGACTGTGGGGCCTGCTCCGGGAGTGCCGGGGGAGCCAACGCACGGGCGCTGGCGGCGATGCTCAATGACCCCCGCGTCCGTCACATCTTGGCGGGTCGAGGGATCGCCATCCCTGCTGAAACCGTCTTCGTCGGCGGACTCCACAACACCGCCACCGACACGTTCACCTACTTCGATCTCGATCAACTCCCCCGCACGCACATCAAGGATATGAACTCGGCCCGCGATGCACTGGAGGAGGCCAGTCTGCTGAATGCCCAGGAGCGCTGCCGCCGGTTCTATTCGGCTCCGCTCGATATCTCTCCCACCGATGCACACTGGCATGTCGAGAACCGGTCGGAGGATCTGTCTCAGACCCGCCCGGAGTTCGGCAACGCCTCGAACGCGATGTGCGTGGTCGGACGACGGGGCCGCACGCGGGGGTTGTACCTCGACCGTCGGTCGTTCCTCGTCTCGTATGACCCGACGCTCGATGATGCTGAGAGTACGATCCTGGGCCGCATCCTGGGAGCGGTCGTGATCGTCTGCTCGGGGATCAATCTGCAATACTACTTCTCCTACATCGATCCCTCGGGCTGGGGGGCGGGCACCAAGCTGCCGCACAACATCACCTCGCTGCTGGGAGTCATGGACGGGGCGGCGAGCGATTTGCGATCCGGCCTGCCTTGGCAGGGGGTCGAGATTCACGAACCGATCCGCTGCCTGTTCGTGATCGAGTCGACGCCCGAAGCGATTGCCAAGATCATGAAACGCAACAACAGCGTGGGCCAGATCCTCAAGAACGGCTGGGTCCAACTGGCCTTACTGCATCCCGAGACAGCCGAGATCAGTCTGTATCAGGACGGGGAGTACGTGCCGTATCAGGCGACCGCGAAGGAGTTGTCGCAGACGCCGCGATCGGTCAACTGGTTCCAAGGCTGGCGCGAACACATGGAGTTTGCTCAAGTGACGGGGAGTAAGCCTAGGGCCTAGCTAGGGCCTAGGGCCGAGGGCCAGAGGGGGAGGCCCGTGATGTCCATTTTCTCTCCCCGCTGACCGTTGACACTCCCCACTCTCCACTCCCCACTCCCCCAGGTGGGGCATCCGCCGACGAAACGCCGCGCTTGCAACCCGCGTTACGGTCGATGACAATGTTGCCGGCGGGAAATTCCATTTCGACTCTGACTCGCGGCCCGCCGACACGGAGGCATTGATGCGCACTGAAGCAGCCCCGCCGGCTCGCGGACCGGGCTTGGATTTTGAAACCGTCATCATGCGCTTTGAAGCGGCGTGGGAAAGCGGCACGGTGCCCGACTTGGTTTCGTTCGTTCCGCCGGACGCGCCGATGAGTGTCCTCGTTGAGATCGTCCTGATCGATATGGAACGGCGGTTCAAAATCGGCGGCCCAGTGAATGTCGAACGGTATCTCGCGGCATTCCCGGCCTTGGCCGACGATATCGACGCGATGGCCGCTTTGATCGAGACGGAATGCCGTTTCCGACGGCGGTTCGGCCCGCCGCCAGAAACCGGCGAGTACGCCCGGCGGTTCCCGAATCTGGGGACAGTCGTTCAGCGTCTGGAGCGGGCCACGGTGAGTATGGGCGCGTCCCCGGCCGGCAGCAGTTACGCTTTCCCCACCTCTGCCCACCTCGACCCAGCGGAAGGGCCGGGCGAAATCGGCCGTCTTGGCCGATACCGGGTGACGCGGGTGCTCGGTAAAGGCGGGATGGGCGTGGTCTACGCGGCCGAAGATCCGAGTCTGAAGCGGATGGTTGCTCTGAAGTTGATCCGGCCGGAGTACGATGTCGAACTCTCGGCCGGGCTCGTCGCCCGATTTCGCGCGGAGGCCGAGGCCGTGGCCGCCGTGCGGCACGCGAACGTCGTGCAGGTGTACGAAGTCGGGGAGCACAGCGGCCGGCCGTACATCGCCCTCGAATACATCGACGGCGGGTCTCTTGAGGCCAAAGTGGCGGTGGCCCCTCTGCCTCCGCGGGCCGCGGCGGAGCTCCTGGTCCCTGTCGCGCGGGCCGTCCACGTAGCCCACGAGCGGAACATCATTCACCGCGACTTGAAGCCAGCGAACATCCTGCTCACGGCGGCCGGGGAGCCCAAGGTCACCGACTTCGGACTCGCCAAGCGTCTCGATCAGGGAGGCGGCCTGACGCAAACGGGCGCGGTCATGGGCACGCCGTACTACATGGCTCCCGAGCAGGCCCGTGGCGACCAAAAGGGGGTCGGCACCGCCGCGGATGTCTGGGCTCTCGGGGCCATTCTCTACCGGGTTCTCGGTGGCCGGCCACCGTTTCAGGCCGCGACCGCTGCCCTCACCTACCAGCAGATCCTGCACGCGGACTCGGTCCCTCTGCGGCGGCTCGTCCCCGGCCTGCCGCGCGATCTGGAGACCGCGTGTGCCGCGTGCCTGCACAAGGATCCGGCCAAGCGATATTCGTCTGCGGCCGACTTCGCCGATGATCTAGACCGCTACCTGACCGGCCGGCCGATCCTGGCTCGCCCTCTCGGCCTGGCTGGTCGCGCAGACCGCTGGGGAAGCGGAACCCCCGCGTTGCCGCGTTGGCCGGGTCTCTCGCCATCGTCATCGTCGCGGGGATGATCAGCACTACGGTCCTTTGGCGTCAGGCTAACGACCGCGCGGGTGAAGCGCGGACAGCCCAGGCGTCCGCGGAGAATGCGTTCCGGGAGGCCACCGCGAGCGAACAGGCGGCCGTGAA
>JAYTFV010000506.1:0-4651 GCA_043734065.1 Planctomycetota bacterium | reverse complement strand
CGGTCAACGGAACGCCGCGCATGAACAGACTCTGGATCGTCGCCGCACAGGCACATCCCGTGTGAAACAGATCCCCCGTCGCTCGGCCCGACTCATACGTCGTCCGCCAGAGTGCTTCGGATTCGGTCGCGGGACGCATCCAACTGGTGCCGAAGTAGCCCACCACGAACGAGACCTCGGGTCGCTGCTTCTCCTGCTGAAACTTGTCGACGATCGACAGTGCCAGCCGACCGTAGTCGTACCCCACCGAATGATTCCCCAGCACCCCACCCTGGAAGATCGACCCAAACACCATCCACCCAATCGCGCAGTCAGGAGTATTGCCATGCTTCAGACACAGGTTGACCACCTTCGTGGAGATCGCCACGCATAGCTCGGGACGGACCTGATACGCCGCCTTGGCACAGGCGTTAATGATCCGCACGGCCTTCTCCAGCCGGGCATCCTGCATGGTCGGCAGGTTGACGAGGTCTGCCATCGATTTCCCGCGCAGTCGCCATTTGGCCTTCACGAAGTCGACGATAAATAGCGGCGGCACAAACCCCGCGGGCAGCGAGACGCCAAACTCCTTGGCCCCCGCGCGGCCCTGCGCATAGGCTTCCGGGAAGCGGGCCATGTCGGTGAAGTAATGCACCAGCCGCTCGTGGGCGTTGACCTTGTCCTCGTCGCTGACCGCCAGCCGCACCGCCTGCTTCGAGAACTCTTCCGCTCGATCGAAGGCTAGCTTCTCCAGAGCCAGCTTGGC
This sequence comes from Planctomycetota bacterium, assembly GCA_043734065.1. Taxonomy (GTDB): domain Bacteria; phylum Planctomycetota; class Planctomycetia; order Planctomycetales; family Planctomycetaceae; genus TH-plancto1. Next base: position 3,906 of record JAYTFV010000506.1, on the reverse strand, counting down.
GGCTGCCGAGTAGAACCTTCCGGCCTTTTCGAGTTGCCGTGAGCCTTCCAGGTGTCCGGCGATCGTCTCGGGATTCGCCTCGCCGCTGCGCTCCAGCGTATCGGCAAGTTGGCTGTGATGAGCCTGCCGCGTGGGGGCGTCGAGGTGGTTGACCACCGACTCGCGGATGCGGTCGTGGTACGCTTCGATCTCCGCCTGCATCCCCGGGCCACTGCTGCGCACAAACCGCTCAGTCCTCAGCTTGGCCAGCACGCGCGGGGACACGCCTTGCAGCCTCGCCGCCTCCAACACGTTCTTGAGCGGGATCGGCTGGCCTGAGACCGCGATGACGTGCATCAGCCTCTGAGCCTCATCCGACAGATGGGTGATGTGCCGCCACAGAACATCATCCAGCCCGCCGCCCGCGACCGAGGCCAAGTCCTGGCCCGAGTTCACGTGCCGGGCCAATTCCATCACGAAGTAGGCACTGCCTCCCGACTGGGTGACGATCTGATCGGCCTTCTCCTCCACATGCGGCAGATCGTCCCGCAGCAAGCTCCGCGCCAGTTGACGAGTCTCGACCGGTGTCAGCGGCTCGATTCGCAGCTCCTTCCAGAGCGTCGATGATTCCAGCGTGGCCTCGGCGGGGAGCACGACCGGGCGGGCGGGGTTGCGAGAGTTGTCGATCCCTCGTCGTGAGCTGTCCTCTCCGTCGATGGAGAGAGCGGTCGGCTTGGCGGTCGGCACCTGTTCCTGGGCCTGAATTCTCGGTCGTTTTTCGGTCGCCAGCAGCTCCTTGAGGCACACACTAGTGTCGGCATATTCACTGCGGTAGGCCACGAGCAGCAACATGCGCGGCGGCTGATCTCCGCTGAGGAGATGGGACAACAAAGCTGCGCTGTCGAGGTCGCCCCATTGCAGATCGTCGAGATAGACCACCAGTGGGCGATCGCTGCCGATGTTGACCAGCAGTTGGCGAAAGGCGTCGAACGCCTGCCGACGCAGTTCCTGGAGATCGCTCGTAACGATCTGTTTCTGGCTGAGAGACTTGATCGAGGAGATGCGGTTCAGGACCGGGAAAATCCGGGCCAGCGCGGTGATGTGCGTGGGCGGCAACGACTCCAGCGGCTTCGGATTAGCTCGCAGGTATTGAGTCACGGCGTCGATCAGGGAGTCGACGCCCTTAAACGGCACCGACTCCTGCTCATAGCACCGCCCGGTGAGCACGACCGCCTGACGCCGCTGGGTCAGTTCGTCGAGGAAATGCTGGATCAGCGTACTCTTCCCCGCACCCGAGCGGCCATGCACGCGCTTCACAACCGTGCTTCCGGCCTCAACTTGTTGAAAGGAACCGTTGAGTTCCACCAGATGGCGTTCGCGGCCCACAAACAGCAGCGCTGGACCAGACGGCAGGCTCTCGGCATCCTCGTCATCCCCGCCAAAGAAGGCTGCGATCTCTTCTCCGGAAGGTCGTTCGCTGGGCACCCGCTTGAGCAACCGCACGCACAGGGCCTTCAAATCCGCCGGGATCCCGTCGGCGAAGAACGACGGGTCGGGGGCGTCTTCTGCGATCTTGCGTTGCAGGATTTCCAGGGGCCGGCCGGTGAACGGCCGCCGTCCGGTCAACGCCTCAAACAGCATCACCCCCACCGCGTACCAATCGGTCGCTTCCGTCAGGGGCAGCCCCTGGGCCTGCTCGGGCGACATGTACGCCACCGTCCCGGCGATCTCAGTCCGCACGCCTTCGACTCGCTTGGCCGACAGCTCGGCGATCAACCCGAAGTCGAGCAGCACGACATTCCCGGCTCGCGAAACGAGGGCGTTCGCGGGCTTCAGATCGCGATGCAGCATCCCTGCCCGGTGCAGTCCCCGCACGCCCGATACCAGTTGCCGGAATGCCTCTCGCAGCCTGGGAAAGTCCCGGACAGGATCGGAAATCCGAATGCGAGGCGGCTCTGAGCTTGTCGCCTGGACGCAACTGGATTCCGGGGCGGGGGCGGGGGCGGGCGAGGATCGATCCCCAGTGATGGGATCGATCTGTCCCGTGACGGTGCGGTCGAACCACTCTTCAGGAACCAGTCCCACGACCGTTTGGAAGATCGGGTCTTCGGACGAGGAAACGGATGAGGGCGGCGAACTCACGACGGGCTGGCTGACAGACTGCTCCGAGGTCCGGGGTTCGTCGCGTTCAGAGTTCCGGCCCGGCAGGCCCACGACCGTGGTCTCGTGAATCGATTCCACTTCCGGCAAACCGATCCGCGTGGGGGTGATCGGATCTTCGATCGGTAAGGTGGGCGATCTGATGGGAGCGGAAGACGGCGGTGTCGGCCCCCCCGCCGCCACAGGCTCCAGCCGCTCCGCCGTGTCCCCCGCCATCCACGACGCGGTGCCTTCGTTCGAGTTCGGGGTGTCCAGCAGCCTCGACACCGAGACCTGAGGGGCCTGTCCGGACGGACCCGGCGACGATCCCTCGACGTGGGACGCTTCCGGCTGAGCCGACATCCCCAGCAGATGCTCATGGAAATCGACAGCCCCCTCGACCAGTTCCATCACAAAGAACCACTGGTCGTGCTCGCAAATCAACTCGTGCATCCGAATCAAGTGGGGATGCACCAACTCCGCGAGCGAGCGAAACTCCTGCTTAAATTGAAAGATCGCGGTCGGATCAACCTGCTTGAGCGTCTTCAGAGCGACGGGCTGCCCGGACTCTCGATCCAGAGCCAGATAAACAATCCCCATCCCCCCGGCACCCAACTGCCGCTGGATCAGGAATCGGTCCGTGCCGGTGAATTCTTCCGGAGCGGAATTGACCATTCAAGCGTCTCCGTCTGCAGTGGATCTCCTGTCTTGACGTAGGATAACTCGCAGTGAAGGCGAATGCCATGACTGCATGACAGGTGTGCCTCAATGTGTGTGCGTCCCAATCGTCGGTGGAATTTGCTGGATTTTTGGGTCGGAGTTGGGCATGCTGGTATCTGCGGGCGGATTTGGCGGTTCACGAAGGACGTGGACGGGTGTTCCAGGGAGGTGTGTAATGTTGCTGCAGTTGACAGAAGAACAGGTGGAAGAAGTGGCTCAGATTCAGGACATCGTGATGGCCAAGATGCGGGTCGAGGTCAAGGTGATGGCGGAGATGATGGTCTCGAAGTCGAGCGGGGAGTTCTTCGGCGAGACGGAGTTCGTGGTGCGGGACCGCTGTCACAAGATCGGGGCACACGTGCTGGATGCCGCTCTCGAGGAGCGAAAACGGATTAATATGTTCGCTATCGCGAAACGGGGTACAAAGGTCCGGTGATGAGCTGTCCGGGGTGTGGTGGCGTGTCTGAATTCGAGGGGTATCGGAAGGTGACTCAGGTGCGGACGTTGGTCGGTGAAATCGTTTATGAGCGCGCCTATTATTCTTGTAAAGAGTGTCATCACGGACACTGCCCCACAGATCAAGAATTGCATCTGGAGGACAAGCAGACGCCGGGCTTCCGCGAAGTGCTGACGATGGTGGGGGTGAATGAAGCGTTCGCGCATGCGGCGGAGCATCAGTTGCATCGGTTGTCAGGAGTGCGGGCATCGGCGTCCACGGTGCGGCGGGTGACGGAGGTCGTCGGCGAGATGATTTGCAAGGTCCGTGAGGCGGGCGGACCTCTGCAAGAGGAGCCGCGAGTGTGGGACTGGCACCTCGATGCGCAGGATCGGAAGGTGGCTTACATGAGCGCCGACATGACCAGCGTGCCTCAGCAGGGTCCGCGCGGAGAGAAGCGCGAGGGACGCATGCCGCTGGTCGGTGCGGTCTTTAATCCCGCGTCCCGCACGGAGACCACTCGCCACCAGAAAGAGGTAACTGTTAACCCCGCCTCGCGCTCTGTGGGCGCACTTTCGCGCGCCGTTTGAGCGGGTCACGTGGGGTGTCGGTTACGCATCCGTCGTGGCCAG
>JAYTFV010000505.1:0-4787 GCA_043734065.1 Planctomycetota bacterium | reverse complement strand
CGCCGATGACGCGGCCCGCGTGGCGGCCTACACGGCCGCTCAGCAAAATCTGAATGTGTTGAGAACGAGCCAATGTGTGCAAGCAGCGAATTCCGCAGGAGTGATCTACGTCACACCGAACGGCGTTGCGATGCCGTCACGACTGCTTGCAAGGCAAGGGACGTCTCCACTGTCTGGGAATTTTCAGGATCTCAGTGGTAAGTCCATGTCAGAGATATTTGAGCGAGTTCCATCTTCATGGGAAATAGTTCCCCAAGACAAGGGTTTGGGCATCAAGTTTCTCGACGACTATGGTTTCGAGCGTGTCCGCATGCACGGCCCGTCCCTCAACGCTCCTCCGGGGTCCAACTCAGCACAGGGTTGGACGTTGAGAGTGATGGACCGCTCAGGAAACTATTACGATGACTTTGGACGAAATGTTCCTTACAATGCAAACCAGGGACACATTCCAATGCTTGGAAATCGGAATCTGCCATGAGCATCCGCAGTCTGATCAACAAAGTTGGATACCTGGCATCAGAGAGATACCAGCGCAAATACATCGCGCAGGCCAACAAAGATGAGTATGTGATTCCCGAAGAACTACTTGACTCCACTTGCGGATCTATTGCAACGCTTTTCGGAAATCCCATCTTGCTACGGCCGTATTCTGAACAGCAGCTTGCGTCCTTGCGACGCTTCTATGATGTCGTGAAATATGCGCATTCACAAATCTCGTTTGAAACGGAAACGTGGGTCAATATTGTGGAGAACAACAAGGAGTGGAGTCAGATGCGAACAGCCGCCAAGGAAATCATGGCCATTCTCGGCGGTGACCTCAAAGAGTGGGAAGATTTGAATCTACCGTGAGTTGAGGTAGCAGTCTGCCCCGCGAGGTGTGAAAACTCTGCACACGATCCGTGAGGCAATTGCCTGACTGGTTGTTCACTGGCTAGTCGTCGGCGGGGTGGCACTGTCGACGGAAAACCCACCTCCGAATGAGGGGTGATATGGGTGGCACTGGCGGTCGCTTTGGGCCGCCAGTGTTTGTGGCCGGGTAGCGTCGTTCCCTGTCTGGCTGGAACTGGGTCACGACCGGGACGCAGAGCTCCCTGCTGGACGAGTCGGTGGCGCGAGGTGTGAAAACTCTGCACACTCTCCGTAATGCAAAAGCCTGACTGGTTGTTCATTGGCCGGTGGAGGGGATGAGAACCGTGAGCCCCATGATGGCGTCTGTCAACCGATCTTTTTCGACCGGGCATCCGGAGTTTCCCCGTGAAAATCTGGAAGGGTACGGACCGGTCGCGGGGCCTTCGATTCCAAGGCATTTCGAGACGGGACTGGGCGAGCAATTGAGCCGTCTCAAGCCGCCCGGCGGGCGTACGAGTTCAGCAGCCCGCCGAGGCGGGTGCGGTCGGGTGGCACGCCCGACGATGCCATCCCGACAGAAGACGAGTGGTTTTGGGGTGGCATGCCCTGACGGCTTTGAGGAAGGGCGGTGGCGAGCGGCGAGAAGACCACGGCCTTCGCAAAGCCTCAGACCGTGCCACCCGCCCGTGATCAGTTCCAGCGACATGCACGAGATGTGGCGGGGTGGCCCAGACATCGCTTTGGATGTCTGGGTGACGAAGGAACAAGAGGGTTTGAAAGGTGAGCGTGTCCTCTGTAACCTCTTGTTGTTGCACAACCCAGACGCTCAAAGCAGCGTCTGGGCCACCCCGCCGTACGCCCTCGCTGACGCGTCGGGTTGCTGGTTCCGTGGCCGGACTCGATCAAGAGCGAGGGCATTGACCCGCACCTTCCCAGTCAACATAGCAGTACCGCCAATAAGCGAATGCACCCCCGTCGATGAGGAACCCCAGTGGCTGGCCACAGGGGCAGGGAAATCGTGATTAGTGGGTGAGGGGCTGCCACAAGGCGTTTCTCAGCCCCTCACCCCGGCCCTCTCCCCACAGCCATGTCGTCACCGAAAGTCGCGCCGCCAGTGGGGAGAGGGAGCAGAAGGAAGCAGGCTGCCGACTTTTCTGATGCACCCCAGGGATCACTCCACGTCATCCAGTCCTTGCAAGCGGGGCAGCGGCCCACGTATCTTTGCCGTTTGGACAGCGGAAGTCTTTCGCGGACATGTCTTGCAGAATGATCTGCGAAAATCCAGGACGGATCGATGAAAATGCGTTGATCCATCCGAGATCACTCTGCGTACCACTCCTGATCGGGGAGGAAATCCGAAGCACGAAATCCGAGCTTCGGGTTTCCTCTTCTCCCGCTGTCGATCAACCATCAACCATCAACCCTCCTCCTCCCCCCGCCCATGACCATCATCGTCCAATGCGATTGCGGGCGGACGTTGCGGGCTCCGGACCAGATGGCGGGGAAGACGGCCCACTGCGTGTGCGGGAATTCGGTGCCGCTCGTCCAGGAGACCGGACCCCGACAATTCGAGGCCCTCGAACCCGATCTGGCCGATGCCGACGAGGACGCGGAGGAGGCCCCACTGCTCCTCCGCCCTCGATCCAAGAAGACGACCGGCCCGAAACAACCCAGCGACAAATCGACCTTTCGCCCTTCGCAGGGACCGTACGTCGAACGCGCGGACGAAGAGGTTCCCTCTCTGCCTCCTGCTCAGACGCCCAAGAAACGCAAGAAACGCCGACAGGATGTGGCCAGTTCAGGCGAGCGAAAACGGCAGGTCACGGAAAGCTTCCTCAGCGGTTTAGGGCGCAGCCTGAAATTCCCGATCCGCGTCGAGAGCCTGCTCACGATCGGCGTGCTAGCCGTGGCATACGGGGCGTTTACCTCGGTGGCCGGGTTCTTGCCATATGCCGTCGTGGGACTGAAGGGGATGGTTCTGATGGTGTTAGGGACCGTGGTGATCCTCGGCTACTTCGCCTTCTTCCTGCTCCAGATTTTCCGGTTGGCTTCGATTGATGAGGACGATCTGCCGTTGGCGATGGAGTTCGACATGGATCAGATTCGGCAGGATCTGTGGATCTGGATGGGGACGCTCTGGTGGTGCGGAGTGCCCTTTGCGGCGTACTGGTGGGGGACGCGCTGGCTCGGAGGAGTGGGGCAGACACCGACGGCCATTGTGTCCGTGCTAGGGTGTTGTCTCTTTCTGTTTCCGATGGCGTTGATGTCGACGGCCCTGCACTTGACTGTCCTGGCCGCGAATCCGTGGACGGTGCTGCAGGCGATCTGGCGTGTGCCGCTGGGGTATTTGGCCACATTTTTCGTATTCGGGTTGCTCACCATGGCCGTGGTGGCCATCGCCCGTGTGCTGCCGCTCTGGCCGCCGGTGATCCCGGTGGTCACACACATCGGCATCTGGATTATGCAGTTCTATGCGCTGACGGCGTCGGCGTATGGGTTCGGCAACTTCTATTACCGTCACCGCCGCAAGATCGACTGGTTCGGGGAGTTGCCCAAGCAGGTATGAGGGTCGGGAGTCGGGAGTCGGGAGGGCGACGCTCCAGCGGAGCCGCGAGCCAGGGTGGACGTTCTCTCGCCCCAGCGGCTCGGCAGGAGCCTCGCCCTCCCATCAGCCATCAGCCATCAGCCATCAGCCCCCTCTGACCTCCGACCCCCGACTCCCGACTCCCGACTCCCGACTCCCCACGCTTGTGATTCACCCCGGCTTCCGGCGATAATGCCCCGGTTGTTTCGACTCACTCTGTCGAAGGATTCCCATGCGCTCTGTTGGTTTTGTTCTCCCTTTGTTGGCGTTTGCCGTCATGACTGCTCCCCTGTACTCCGCTCCTCCCGAGAAAGACAGCTTTGGAAAAACCTCGAAAGGCGAGGCGGTCGACCGCTTTACCCTCCGCAACAAGGCGGGCATGATTGCTCGGCTGAGTACGCGCGGAGCGACGCTGACTGAACTGCAAGTGCCCGACAAAAAGGGGCAACTGGCCGATGTGGTCCTCGGCTTCGATGATGTCGCCGGGTACGAAGGGGACGGCAACCAGCACTTCGGCTGTACGACCGGGCGAGTCGCTAACCGCATCGCCAAGGGGAAATTTACCTTGGACGGCAAGGAGTACACGCTAGCGATCAACAACGGCCCGAACGCCCTGCATGGGGGAGTGGAGCGAAACCTCGGTCAGGTCGTGTGGGCAGCTGAGCCGTTCGAGAACGAAAAGGGACCGGGCGTGATCTTCCGTTACACTAGTCCCGATGGCGAGGAAGGGTTCCCCGGCAAGCTCGATGTCACCGTGACCTACCAACTCACCCACGAGAACGAAGTCCGCATCGATTACGTCGCTACCACCGACAAGGCGACCCCCGTCAACCTCACCAATCACAGCTACTTCAACCTCGGCGGTGAGGGGAGTCCGACGGTCCTCGACCATGTGTTGACCCTCAACGCCGACACCTACACCCCGGCAGACGACACCTTGATTCCGACGGGGCAGATTGCCCCGGTCGAGGGGTCGCCGCTCGACTTTCGCAAACCGACCCGCATCGGTGATCGCATTGCCCAACTCGACAAGACCGCCTTCATCGGCTACGACCACAACTTCGTGGTCAACGGCAAAGCGGGCGAGTTGCGGGAGACCGCCAAGCTGAAGGATCCGGCCTCGGGGCGAGTCATGACCGTGCTGACGACTGAACCGGGCGTGCAGTTCTACTCGGGGAACTTCCTCAAGGGCCAAAAGGGCAAGGGCGGCAAGGTCTACGCCCACCGCAGTGCGATGTGCCTGGAAACCCAGCACTATCCCGACTCCGTCAACCACCCCGAGTTCCCCACCACCATCCTCAAGCCGGGTGAGAAGTACACGCAAACGTGTGTGTATGCGTTTCATGCGGAGTAG
>JAYTFV010000504.1:0-4931 GCA_043734065.1 Planctomycetota bacterium | reverse complement strand
GACCTGCTTGCGGTTGCGCGTCTTCCCGTCGAGGTAGACGTACGGGACGCCGCGCTTGTCGAGGTGCTGCTTGACGATCGCCAGCATGCTCGTGAACTGCGAGAAGACGAGCGACTTGTGCCCCTCTTCGATCAGTTCCTCAATATGTGGAAGCAGGATGTCGAGCTTGGCGAACGCCTCTTCCTTGGTCTCGCGATCGAGCAAGGCCGGGTGGCACGCCGCCTGCCGCAGTCGCAGCAGCGCCTCCAGCACGTGCATGCGGGACTTGTTCATCCCCTGCGACTTGATCATGCCCAGCAGCGAGTCGCGGTAATGTTCGCGGAGTTCGCTGTACAGCGCCCGCTGGCGCTTGCCCATCTGGCAGAAAATCGTTTCCTCGAACTTGTCGGGCAGGTCGGCGGCCACCTCGCGTTTGGTGCGACGCAGGACGAAGGGGCGAATCCCCTTGGCCAGCATCTGGCGGGACTGGGTGTCCTTGCCGTCCAGGGCATTGACGCGGAAGGCGGAGCTGCGACCGAGCATCCCCGGATTGAGGAACTCGAAAATCGACCACAAATCGCCCAGATGGTTCTCGATTGGCGTACCGCTGAGGGCCAGCCGATGTTCGGCCTTGATCAGGCGGCACGCCTTGGCGACCTGCGAGGTCGAGTTCTTGATCGTCTGCGCTTCATCGAGAACCGCGTAGTCGAACTGGATGTCGCGGAGTTCGATCACATCGCGCCGCAGGGTGCCGTACGTGGTCAGCACGATGTCGACCTTGGTCAGCTGTTCGCGCAGTTCAGCCCGTTGCAGTCCCTGGTATTCCAGATACTTCAACTCCGGGGTGAATCGCTGGATTTCCGACACCCAGTTGAACATCAGCGACTTCGGGACCACGATCACCGACGGTCGACGGACTTCTGCTGTGCGAGATCGCTCCAGCAGCAGCGCCAACAACTGCACCGTTTTACCGAGCCCCATGTCGTCGGCCAAACAACCGCCGAAGTGGAAGTCCTGCAGGAACTTCATCCAGCCCAGTCCCTCGCGCTGGTAGGGTCGCAACGTCCCGATGAAGCCCGGCGGCTCGATGCCTGGTGCGACCCCATCGAAGCTGCGCAGCTTGTCGCGGATGATCAGGAACTGCGCATCGACATCGACGGAGGGCTCATCTTCGAGCAAGGCGTCGAGCAGGCCGACCTGCGTGGCGCTGAACCGCAGATGGTCCTCTTCGACCGAGCCCAGCCCTGCCAGCATGCCGTATTGCTGGAGCCAGTTCTCCGGAAGGATGCCGAGTGAGCCATCGTCCAGGCGGATCGTGTTGTCGCCGCGTTTGAGGGCGGCCAGCAGTTCGGGGAACGATGCCTTGACCCCATCAAAGTCCGCATCGCCGCCCAGTTCGAACCAGTCGATCCCCGTGCGAACGCGGAATTGCAGGGCCGTCCCCTGCCGAATCTGCTTGCCATCGGCACGCACCGCCCACCCGTGCGGGATCAGCTTCCGCACCGCGCTGGCCAACTCGCCGACCGGGATTTCCACATCGTGCAGCGTCTGGCGGTGATCGAGCAGCCGACGGAACCCCGCCTCTTTGAGCTGGGACCACGAGTTCATTTCCAAAGTCCGATCGCGCAGGATGCAGCGTCCCTGATCGCGCTGCACAATGGCCCATTGGGCACTGGCACCGGGGACGACGGCCCCGTCGTACTCGAACTCGACGACCCCGGTCAGACGTTCATGCCGCCACCCCTTGGTGCGGGGAGACTTGAGGGTCAGGTACGGTCGCGGCGTGGCCCGGATTTCGTTGAGCCGCAACTCCTCGGGCAGGTCCAGTTGGGGCAACGTCGGCATGTCGAGCAACTGGTCGACCAGTTCGCGCTGCTCCGCGATCGGCACCGAGATATTCTGCTCCGAACGCAGCAGCCGCACCCAGTCGAAGGCTCCAAAGTCATCCACCTGGCTGATGACATTGCCCGCTATCACGAGTCCCCCGGGGACGATCACGTGGACCTCGGTGAGCGGCAGCACCACTTCGCCGCGACGCAGTTCGCCCGCCAGCTTCCACGACTCTTTCTCAGTCTCGGAACGCAGGGCCATGCACAGCGTCCAGCGGTCCCCCTCGTCCCACGACAGCGACTTCGTGGCCTTGCCCTCATCGCCGAGAAACCGCAACCGCTCCGTCCGGCACATCAGCGGGAGCAAGAGCGTGCAGAGTTCATACGGCAGCCGATACCGGAACAGGGCCGACTGGAACTCCGCCTGCTGAGCGAACCAACCCGACCGGTCGGGCGTGCCGCCGATCAGGTAAGCCAGAATCTGGCGGTCGTCCTGGTGCTCAATCTCTTCGAGCTTGCCGGGGCGGACCTTCAGTGGCTTGAGCTTGCCCCACTGTCCACTCGCGCGGATCTGCCGCTGCGAGGTCTGGATCACCAGCATCTCGGACTTGAGGCTCTCCTCGATGTCGACTTCGTAGAAGATCTCGCGCTCGCGCGAGCCCCCCGCATCGCCCGATGTGGCCGCCGGGACCATGTGCGTCCGCAGTTCGCGCAGCTTGACTTCCCAATCCCGCAGCGCCACCGTCCGGATGACGGGGGATTTCGTGGTTGCGGGGGCCACCAGCGTGCGCGTTGTCGAGGACGGCGTGTAGACATCACTGCCCAGATCGTCTTCGTCCACGAAGGGCGTGTCGAGCAGCGATGGAACAATCTCCTGCACAAAGGGAGGCACGTGGCCGGGCCGCGCGGGGGAACTCATCAACTGGCCGTGGTCGACTGCCAGCAGCGTGGCCCACAAGTGCTTGCAGGCCGGGTCGCGGGTGTTCCCCTCGCCGACACAGCTACAGAACATGCGCAGCTCGCCGTTTTGGCGGCTGAGTTGGGTATGGAACTCCACGCCGTCGCGGACGATGGCGTACAGCTCATCGGCGAGTACGCGCGTGATGGCGACCCGCTCGGCCTGGACGTATGCGGCCCCACGGAAGCGGATGTCTCCGCGGAATTTCGACTCGAACAACTTCGCAAGCGACACTGACGCCTCCCTGGCGATCGCTCGGGTCACTGGCCTGCGGGACCGCAGAGTTCATCCCTGCTTCCCGCACCTTCGAACGCTGGGAACCCCAGCGTCCAGAGGCATTTCTGACCAGCCACTCCTGCACCACAGGCGTGGAACGGAACCTGAAAAGACCGCAAGCCATACAGGTTAGCGGAATCAGGGGTGTTCCAGCTACTGAGAGGCAGCGGATTCTGCGCAGGGTGTGTGTGTCAGAAAAGTAGGCCGAGATACCCCACAGCGGGCCATGCCTCACAGAGGGAGCCGCAGATGAACACGGATGAACGCAGACGCAGAGGCTCAACAACGAGAGTGCATCGCCCGCGATTCCACTCTCATCCGAATTGATCTGTACTATTCACGTCCAGAATTTGCGCATGCTGCGCAAATTTCCGATGACATCGAGACCTCTGTACCCCGAAGGGGTTGTAGGGCTTCCAAGGTGCGAACACCTGGGAATTTGCATCGATTCAACGAACGAGCAGACAACTCAGACGCTCGGTGTCCCGCCAGGGACAACCGATAATAGCCCACCGATTCATCGGTGGGACTTCGTGGACCTCGCGAACCCAGCCCCGTCAGGGGCGACAGACACCGACGCTCGACTCGAGGGGCGCCCCACCTCCGCTGCCCCTCTGCATGATCATGCAGAATCTGGCTCAATTGCCTCACGTTGGGGGTGGGAGCGGGCTTCTGTCGCCCCGGACGGGACTGGGTTGGTGAGGTTGCGATCCAGGCTCACCGTTGAAACGGTGGGCTATTTTCGAGAGTCCCTGACGTGGCAAAAGCCTGGATTTCCCGTCCGGAATGACCACCTTGGAAGCCCTGGCACTTCGGGGTACAGAGCTGTTATTCGATGGGCGTTCTGGCTGACGGCTGATCGCTGATCGCTTCCCCCATGGGTTGCGGCCTAGAGGCTCCTGGGAAACTCAGGCAGGAATCCGCAAGAGTAGACCCTGGTAACGCCGATTGAACTAGCGGGAAACTCCCCAATTAGGGAGAATTCGTACTCGGAGTGGTGCCTGGAAGGATATCACCCACCGGAAACGCTACCCATTCGCCCAGACCACCGGCGACCCCGCTCGCAGAGATGCGTTGTGGGATATCAGACCAGGGAAGATCACCTCACAATGTCCGAGCAAACGCTGCCCGCTTACGGCCTCGAAGCTGTTGCGCCGATCCGCACGAGCATCTCGACAGAGACTGCCAACCAGTGGACGCATGCCGCGGGTTTTATTGCCGGAGTCTTCGCCGCGACGGCCTTGATGGCCAAAGTCCTCTGGACCGGTGATCTGTCGACCATCGTCGGCTGTGCGATTTATGCGGCGTCGCTGGTCGCCTTGTACGCCGCCTCGACACTCTCCCACAGCTTTGAGTGTCCCGATCGGCGGGGGTTCTACCGCATGCTCGATCAGGTGTGCATCTTTCTGTTTGTGGTCGGCAATTTTACGCCGTTCGTGTTGGTTCACATGCGTAACAGCCTCGGTTGGGCACTGTTGGCGATCATGTGGACGGGAGCGTTGACCGGCTGTTTCTTTCGAATTCGTGCTCGCGAGAAGACGATCTCCCCGTGGTTCTTCGTCCCCCTGGCGTGGTTGCCGGTGATGACGATGGGGTACGTTCTGATGGCCAGCAGTTGGTTCGGGCTGTCGATCGTGGTGGCGGGCGGGCTGTCGTATACGTTGGGACTGTGGTTTTTGATGAACGACCACAAGCACCCGTACTACCACGCGGTGTGGCACCTGTCGACGATCACCGGGGCCGCGCTGCACTTTCTGTTCACGTTCTGGTACGTCGCATCGCCCGTTTAGGAACTGGCCCGAAACACCATCCCGAAAGTCATGAAGAGGATTCACCGCCGAGGGCGCGGAGGATCGCAGAGGTCCGAGAGATCTCCGGGAATTCCCCTC
>JAYTFV010000503.1:0-6287 GCA_043734065.1 Planctomycetota bacterium | reverse complement strand
GGCGAGTCTCTTCGACAAGGGCGTGAATCCAGGCTGGAGGGATGGCCGCAAAAAACTCAAGAAACGCAAAAAAGAGTCCTCCCCCTTTTGCGTTTCTTGAGTTTTTTGCGGCCACCACTCTTCAACGACACCGTCTCGAACTGTCAACCTCATCGCCGCCAGGTTGTCCTTCGCAGGACGAACCGCTGGCGATGAGTACGTCGGAAACTCGCCCCACGATGATCGCGATCGTGTTCACAGCACCGGGGCGAAGCTCCTGTTGAGCCGCGAGCCAGAGACGACGTTTTCCGGCCAAAGCGGCTCGGCAGGAGCCTTGCCCTCCCGGCGGAGGCCACCCCCTTTTTTATCCTGACTGGAGAGTCGGCCACGGGTCAGGGAGGATTGTCATCAAACGATGTGATCTGATCGAACTTCTGGTCGCGTTCGGTCGGCAATTCACTAAATTCGATAGACATCAAGTTTGCCTTGATCGTGAGTACGTCTGAGTATTCATGGTGTTTCGGTGGAGACATTCTCCGTCACTCGAAAGGAAATTCCTTTGCATTGGCCAACCGTCAGCTTGATCACGTTTTGCAAGGGGCGTCTGCATCACTTGCGTCAGTCGCTGCCGTACTCTCTGGCACAGAATTACCCCGGCGACTGGGATGTCACCGTGGTGGACTACGGCTGTCCCGATGGCTCATTTGAATTCGTCCAAGAGTTGTCTCGGGTTCACCCGCGTCTCAAGGCGATCCGTGTGGGTGACAATGTGGAGCGGTTCAACATGTCGCGGGCCCGAAATATCGGGGCGAATTATGCCAGCGGCGAGATCCTCGCGTTTGTCGATGCCGACCACATGCCGATCCCGGACTTTCTGTCCCAGGGGATCCGGAAGATGGTTGACAATGGCCTGAACCGGGCGAATCCCGGGGATGCGGAGGGAGTGTTCGGAGACTGTTTTGTCCGGAGCAGCACATTTCAGCGACTGCGCGGCTACGACGAGGCGTTTGAAGGCTGGGGTTGGGACGACATCGATTTCTACAACCGCGCCCTGGCTGGCGGGGAGCAAACCGTCCTGATTCCTCGCAACTCCGTGAACTTGATTCATCACGAGAACGACGATCGAGTGAAGTATTATGACAATAAGGACATTCAGCAAAGCTCCATGGACAATTACCGTCGAAGCCAGGTGCCCAATCGCCAGGTGAATCCCCATGGTTTCGGAATCACGCAGACCCACGAACTCTTGAATCTGGGGCCGGTGGATGCCTGGCAACGAATCAATCAGCGGTATCCTTGGGCCGCCCACCGTCCTCTGTTGCCTTTCGATGGACACGGCTGGTTGGGGCAGGGGAATGTTCAACTTCTGTCCGAGTGGATCGGGAGCCATGCCCCTCGGATGATTCTTGAAGTGGGGAGCTGGCTGGGACGATCGACTCGATTCTTTTTGGAAGCTGCGCCCGAAGCCCGCGTGGTGGCCCTCGACCACTGGTCGGCTGAGTTGGTGGATCCCATCTTGTTGCCCAACCCGACCTTGGCGACACGATTGTTGCCGCAGTTCATGGCCAATTGCTGGGAGTCCCGAGCGCGGCTGGCGTTGTGTCAGAACGACTCGGTGTGTGGTCTGAAGGAGTTGGCAGGCCTGGGGTTAAATCCCGACCTGATCTACATTGATGGGGACCATCGTCGAGAGTCAGTGCAGGCGGACCTGAGAATGGCCAGTACGCGATTCCCCGAGGCGACTCTCTCGGGAGACGATTGGAACTGGACCGATTCCGACGGGCCGACAGTCCAGCCCGCGGTTCAGGCACTGGCCCAACAGCGATCACTCCGACTGGAAGTGAACGGGGAATGCTGGTTGCTGACTCACGCATAGCGGGACGGAACTCGTGGTCCGCCAAGTTAAAGATGTTGGGTAGCTGCGTTCGCCAGAACGCGGGCAGCCCGCACTCTGGCGAGTGCAGCTACCTCACAAATTGAAAATAGTGGACCACTAGCTGCGATAGTCGCTGGTCGCGATGCTGTCGATCATGCGCAGCCCCTGCGGCCAGCGGATGCCGTGTCGCTGGGCGAGTTCTCGGAAGTGTCCGTCGGCGTTGTGCATCTGACGAAAATAGACGGGCGGGGTGTCCAGTCCTCGAATGGGACGCAGGCGATGCCAAGGGAGATAGTGCGGGAAAGGGCGTTGCGGGTCGATCAACTTTCGGACCGTGGTCGCCGTGTGTCCCTCATTCCAGAGGTGATATTGCTGCGGTCGGTAGCGTTCCAGGACGCTCGGAGTCGCCCAGCGCGAGACCACCATCATCACGGCCTCGGTCCGCACCCGCGAGGGATCACCAAAGTTCGCCAAGGAGGCCGTCATCGTCCCGAACCCGGATCTCAGCAGACGGACAGCGTCCTGAGTGATCCAATCTGTAACATCAAAGATCATCCGCTGAGAAAGCTTGGTGAGAGTGGTCAACCCCAGTTGGGCGGCCCACTCCAAGCCGCGTCCGAAGGCAGCGATGTCCCCGCTCGTGTGTCCGAGTCGGTGAGGATTAGAAACAAACTCGGCCCCATGCCTGGCGCAAACCGCCCGCAGCGCCAATTGGCTTTGCCAAGGCGACGCATCGTCGGAGACCAGAATGGGGACATCCCCACAGCGGGCGCGAATCACGGAGAGATTGAGGTCCACGCTGGGGACGCCGTGCCGAATCTGATCCGGTGCCAGCGAGTCATACGTGCCGATGACAATACCATGCAGCATGGGACGGAGTTCATGTTCAGGAGATCAGACGGGGCGAACGTGGGCCAATGAACTCTTGTCGTTTTCACGGACGAGAGCATTCGTGGCGGCGAAATTGAAGTCATCCGAGATCCACACCCGCGCATGTGCGGATCGATCGGCCAGTAGTCCCAGCAGGCGATCTCCATACCGGCAGACCTTGAGAGTGTAGGGCGGCGATCCGACCGGGCTGGACCAGATCGGCTGTTCCGGAGTGCTGCAGTACTCGTCGTAGTTCAGGGCGATGGGGGCACTGCCGCCAGTCACATCGGCGACAAATTGTCGGGGCGGGGCGACCTCTTCCCGGGGAGTCGCGGAGACTCCCAGTGCCGCGATGCCTTCACCCGATCCGCTGCCGCTGGGAGGACAAGGGAAGAAGAGACTCGCCTCCGGCGGAAAAGCCCACGGAGTGGTCGATCCCGCAAATTTGAACCAAGCCACAATGATGTTCCGACCGGTGAGGGTGGCCACCGGGACATTGGGAACTTCCCAACTGACGGGATAGGTCTGGCCAGTCGGTAACAGGGGAAGGCAGGTCGATCCGGCTTCGGGTTCGAGAGGAATCGCCGTCAGGGTGGCGTCATAGCACTTGACGCATATCTGGATGGCCCCCACTTCGCCGGTTGTTGAAGCGTTTCCTCGCGCCGTCACTTTTCCATCCGTGATCGGCCAGCAGCCATTGGGGCCTGGCCCCGGGTATCTGGGTTCGATGACGATGGAGGTCAACCGCATGGGCTTGATGAGTCCAGCGGCTGTAACACTCGTTTCGCCACCACAGCCGCAGGGGCTCGGCTTCAACTGGGGGATCGCCGGGACTGCATGGGCTGCGAGAATGGGGTGGGGAGGTCCAGCCTGCACAACTGGGGACATCGTGACTGGTAGTTGTCCCCAGCCGGTCGGAAGGATGACTTCCTGCCGAATGATGATGCAATTCGGAGATGCTGACTGTTCTGAACTCATGCTGTCGCCCGCTTCAAGAGAACTCTGATACGGGAGTCCGACTGGAGGACGACCGAACACAGTTCTCGATGCTAGAGACTGGAAGGGAGCGTGGGCAAGAAAAAATCGGAATAAATCAGTGGGGCCAGTCAGGGGAGTGAGAAGCCGAATGCCCCTTTTCCGACAAAACTCCCCCAAGGCAATCCGCTCGCGCCCGGGTGATCCACGGGCACCCCCGATTGTGGCATGTGGAGAGGGGGAGCTTCCAAGAGTTTTGGAATCTCCTGGCTGTCTTCTCGTATGGAGGAGATTGTGCCATCCGTGAATTCGAGTTCCAGCAGTTTGATGCGTCCGGGTGGAGGAACCTGGATGGGAACGATCGTCTTCCCGAGAGTCTTGAACTCACCATGAAAGGGATCCAGTTCTCGTTGAAATCGAGTCAGGTAATAGGTCTGAGCAACATTCGGACCAGATTGGGACGCATAGCTGGTGATCCCCAATCCCTGAAAGCGAGCCACGAGATACTTTCCAGTATCAATGATCTGATAATCCCAGAAGACTCCGCCCGCTTCCCAGGCACCTAACGGCTCGCAACGGATCTGAATGGTGGTCTTTCCCTTCGGTGGCACTGATCCACATTGCACGAGCAGTGGATGATCTGAGGAGAGCATGAGTCGGGGTTGGTCTCCGTCCCAAGAGATCGTGGAACGCCCCCGGCTACCGGGCCAATTGAGTACTGTGGGTTCCATGCCAAACCGCTGCACCCAGGCATCCGCCGGACCCGGTTTCTTTGCCGGAGGAGTGACGGGAGTCGGGATCATGGGCACGAGGGCCTGTGGAGATGTCTCGACGCGTGCGGGAAAGATTCCCGCCCACCCGGCCCACCCGGCGAGGACTCCTACCACTCCCGCCACCAGCGCCCCGGTCCGCCAGTCGGCACGCCGGGGCTCACCCGCCAACTGCTGGTGCAGCTCACGGGCCACATCGGACGCGGTTGTGTAGCGGGCCGTGATCGACTTGGCGAGGCACTTCAGCACGATCTGTTCGAGCGCGGGCGTGATCTGATCATTCACCGTGCGGGGCGGGCGAGGCTCGCGGGTCAGGATCTGTTCCCGATACTGTTCGGCTGTCTTAGCCACAAACGGCAAGCGTCCCGTCAGCAATTGATACAGCACGACCCCCAAGCTGTAGATGTCGCTGCGAGGATCGGCCAGGTGACTTTCTCCCCGGATCTGTTCCGGAGACATATAGGCATAGGTCCCCACAGTGCCCGGCGATTCCTGGACCAGTTCATCTTCCGTGACGGCGATCCCAAAGTCCGTCACACGGGGCAGGCCATCGGCTCCGATCAGAATGTTCTGGGGTTTCACATCGCGGTGAATCACCCCTCGCAGATGAGCATGGTGCAACGCTTCCGCGATGGCTGCCGCCAAACGCATCGCTTGCTCCGGCGGCACCGGACCGGCCTTCATCAGCTCCGCCAGCGTCCCTCCCGGAATCAGCTCGGACACCAGATACAACTTGCTATCCACGCAGCCGATGTCATAGATCGGAACGATCCCGGGGTGTTTCAGCGAGGCCACCCGCCGACCCTCTTTCAGAAACCCATCCACTTCCGCAGAGCCGCGACGGTCCGTGCGCATGACTTTAATCGCGACCTCTCGCAGCAGTTCCGTATCAAAGGCCAGCCACACCTCCCCGAATCCTCCGCGCCCCAGCAGGCGAATGAGGCGATACCGACCGATCGATTCCGGTGGCAATTCCGGTAGGGCATCCGTGGTGCCATTCTGGCTGGGACCGTCCGAGATGACCGTGAGTGGCAGGCCGTTCGGAGCGGACATCGCAGACGAGGTCGAGATCCGACTGGCTGGAGTTCCTTCCATATTCAGGAGTTGCAATTCTCGCAGGATCTCGGACTGCAGAAACGGAAAACGAGCGGCCTCCACCAGAGACGAGGCGGACTCGCCGAGTTCCCGGCGTCGGGAGACCTCTATCGGTAATAACGTCATAATAATGGCTCGCCCCGTCTGGCTAGAGGGGACGACGTGGAGATCAGCCAGAATGCTTTCGATGCGGGCCTTACCGAATTGCGTCCAGTGCGAATCAAAGCGGGCCTGGGCCGCAATCACGGCCTGGACATCGACCTCCACTGTTTCTTCTGAAGAAGATCGCTCCATTCGAGTGTTCCTCGACACACGCAAGTGTCGGTTCGACCGAGGGACTGTCTTGTGACAGACCAGAACATACCACCGACTGTGACGTGCTTCCAGTCCCGCCATGACATCGTGCATCAGTGATGCGTGGGACGTGAGTCCCAAGTGCGGTGCGGCGCTCTTCTGGCGGGGCGCGCGGCGGGAGGGCGACGCGGCGGGAGGGCGACGCCAGTGCTGTGAACATGATTGCCGTGACTGAGCCCCTGATTGTCGGCGAATTCTCCGAAATCGCTGGTGCGACGGGGCAGGCAGATGCAGTTTGAGAAGTGCGGAGCGGAACCAGCGATTTCGGAGAAATAGGTATCCCCTTCGCTCAAGTGCATACAACATGTCGTGCCTCAAATTCTCCACTGTGTGGATTCTCACACCACGCATTGGGGTCACTTGAGGGA
>JAYTFV010000502.1:0-9259 GCA_043734065.1 Planctomycetota bacterium | reverse complement strand
GTGAGGCGCTGCAGAAGACGGCCTTGTCGGTCGCCTTGCGCAGGAAGTTCGTGATCGCGTCGAGGATCAATGTCCCCACCAGTCGCGACTGGCTGAAGTCGACGATCACCTTGCGGTAGCCCTGCCCGACGATCAGTTCGTTGACGCGACCGGTCTCCAGATGGACATCGTGATACTTGTAGTTCGGGTCGTCACCCATGGGGATCACGATCAGCGTATCGCCCCACGTTTCGACCTTGAAGATGCGGTTCTGGCTGGTCAGGAACTGGACGTTCGGCTTCCCGATCGACTGCGGCGGAGGAGGAGGGGGCGAGGGCAGAGACGACGCTGCCTCCACCGGAAACTGCGTCAGTGCGATGTCCGGATAATGCACCGCGACCAGATACTCCCCGATCTGCAACTGGCTCCCCTCGGGCAGAGCGGAACAGCGCACCGGTTGCCCGTTGACCTTGACGCCCCCTTTGCCCAGAAGGTCGATCACCCACAGCCCACTGGGCAGCAGCAGCAAGCTGCAATGCACGCGGGAGATCCTCTCATCCGGGATGGTGATGCGGCAATTCTCATCGCGCCCGATGAGGGTCACGACCCGGTTGATGGGCCACAGCCGCCCCTTGGCCGAGGTATTGAGGAGTTCGAGTTCCGCCTTGGGGAGGACACCGAACTCGCTCCGCTGCTCTTCGCGGGTCTTGAAATCGATGGGCGAAGGCACATCCTGGTCGGCGACCCAGTGGTCTCCTTCGAGTTGCACCCAATGCGTTCCGACCCGAAAACGGTGGGCCGGGGAAATCCACTGGGTGGCCGCGGGCGGGTCGATCGGAGTGCCGTTGGTACTGAGCAGGTCGAGGCACGCCACGCGATTGGCGAAAACTTGCAGATACACATGCCGGTAGGCGACGACATCTTCCTGAATCACCAGATCGCAATTACCGCCTCGCCCGATGACGGCGAAGGGGCTGGTGATTTCCTGGGTTTGGACGACCTGGCCCTTGGCATTGGAAACGACCAGACGCAACGGCTCCCTTTGGCCGCTGGCATATCGCAACATGGCGATGATCTGGTCTTCCATGGCGACAACGCAACCCTGTAAGAGACGCCGAGTTCTGACTGGTCAATAATCGCTGGCCTTGATTATGAAGACTGCGTTCACCAGCGTCAATTCGCGAACTCCCATCTGACGGAGCGGATTGCGTGCATTTCTCAAGCTCACTCCGCTTCAATCATCTCTCTGATGATCGAACCGTGTTGAGATGTCTTGCATTCATCGTCGATGCCGGACAGCGAAAGCTGGCGGCGATCCTGCTGAATCGGTAAGGCCAGCCTCAGTGCCCGCCATTCTTTCGGGCCTTCTTGAGTCGCCGCCGGGCGAGGATCGCCTGCGTCCCGTATTTCACGATGCACCACAGGGCCGAGAAGCCGTCCTTGAGGCCGATCTTCTTGCCCTCGTCATAGGTCCGGCCGTGGTAGCTGATTGACATCTCGAAGATGCGGCAGGGAATCGCCGAGACGCGGGCCGTCAGTTCCGGCTCGATGCCGAACCGCTCCTGCTGCAGGTGCGGGGCGATCTGCTGCATGATCTCCTTCGAGAACAGCTTGTAGCAGGTCTCCATATCAGTCAGATTCAGATTCGTCGTCAGATTCGAGAGCGTTGTCAGCACCCGATTCCCCAGTGAATGCCAGTAATACAGGACGCGGTGCGGCTGGTCGCCGAGGAACCGGCTGCCGAAGACGACATCGGCCCGCCCCTGGATGATCGGTTGCAGCAGCCTTGGAATCTCGGTGGGGTCGTACTCCAGATCGGCGTCCTGGATAATGAACACATCGCCCGTGGCCCGGTTCAGGCCGGTCCGCACAGCCGCCCCCTTGCCGCGATTGACCTCATGAAACTGGAACGAGAGGCGGTTCATCGGATCGTCGTTCGGCAGCTGTTCGAGGCTCTCGAGCAGGTCGCGCGTGCCGTCCTGGCTGCAATCGTCGACCAGCACAATCTCCTTCCGCACGGGAACTTCCCGCACCCGATCGAGCAGTTGCATGAACGTGTGGCGCTCGTTGTAAATCGGAATCACGACCGAGAGCAGGAAGTTGTCGGGGATGGCGAAGATTCCGAGCTGGCGACAGGCCGCTTCGCCCAGGATGCCATGCAGATGGTCGGACCACTCCGAGGAGTAGGGGCGAAGAGCGGGGACGGGGTCCATCGGGACTGGCTCCGGGGTGATGTCGATCAACAAAGGGGTGACGTGGCCGGGCATCATAGATAGCCGAGGACCGGGACGGAAACCGATGGGCGGGTGGACTGTCTCCACGGGGGCGTCCCATTTCGTCCGCCGCTGCTGGGGGATCATCGGACGGACTTCAGAACGTCAGACCGCCCTATCAGACGGATTGAATTGAGACCCGACGAGCGGACTGCTACGCTGGCGGTCATGAACTCCATCATTGTGACCTGCCTGTTCGTCCTCTCCGCGGTGGCCGGGACCATCTCTTCCGTGGGGGCCGCGGAGCCCGCCCCTCGGGGGATTCGCGTCTCCGAGAACCGCCGGTTCCTCGTGACGGGAGACCAACGGCCATTTTTCTGGCTGGGGGATACGGCGTGGGAGTTGTTTCATCGGCTCAGACGTGAAGACGCGGTGCGGTATCTCGATGATCGCGCGGCCCGGGGATTCACCGTGATCCAGGCGGTGGCGCTGGCGGAGTTCGACGGCCTGACGGCACCGAATGCGTACGGGCACCTGCCGCTCAAGAACCTCGACCCGACTCAGCCCGACGTGAAAGACGGGGCTGAGAATGATTACTGGGACCATGTCGACTTCATTGTGGCCGAGGCCAACCAGCGCGGGTTGGTGATCGGATTCCTGCCGACGTGGGGGGACAAGTGGAACAAGAAGTGGGGCGTCGGGCCGGAGGTTTTTACCCCCGCGAATGCAGAGACGTATGGCGAGTGGCTCGGTCGACGGTATCAGCCAGCGAGCATCGTCTGGATTCTGGGAGGAGATCGCCCGGTCGAGAACGACACACACCGTGAAATCATCCGGGCCATGGCGAAGGGGCTGCGACGCGGGGACGGCGGGGCTCATCTCATAACCTATCACCCCAGTGGCGGGCAGGGGTCGAGCGACTTCTTTCCGGACGAGCCGTGGCTCGACTTCCACATGCGGCAGAACGGCCACGAACCGGGATTCACCGGTCGCTATGAAAAGACCCGCGCCGACTATGACTGCCAGCCGGTCAAGCCGGTTCTCGATGGTGAGCCGATCTATGAGGACCACCCCGTCTCATTCAACGCCAAGGAACAGGGCCATTCCATCTCGGGTGATGTCCGCAGGCCGCTGTACTGGGATCTGTTCAGCGGGGCCTGCGGGCATACCTATGGCCACCATTCGGTGTGGCAGTTCTGGACCCCCCAGCGCCAGCCCGTCAACAACCCGCTGCTGCCCTGGACCGAGGCGATCGGGCAGCCGGGAGCGGACCAGATGCGGCATGCCAAGGATCTGTTGCTCTCTCGACCATACTTGACGCGGATTCCCGATCAGACTCTGATCATCCCGGAAGCGGCTCCGACGAGCGTGCCGGGAGCGGGACGCTATGCGTTCGTGGCGACGCGCGATGAGCAGGGGAGCTTCATGATGATCTATGCGCCCGTGGGTCGCCGCTTTCGAGTGCGAACCTCGGCAGTGAAAGGGGACAAGATTCGGGCCTGGTGGTTCAATCCCCGCGATGGCAGTGCCCATTTGATCGGCGAGTCGGCCAACACCGGGGAGGCGATGTTTACGCCCCGAGATCCGGGCGAGATGATCGACTGGGTGTTGGTGATAGATGACGCGGGCAAGCTCTATCCTGCTCCGGGAGCTGTGAAACCACCACCACGCGGAATGTGAATATTCGTCGGCAGGACAGAGGACCGGGGCGCAGGACTGCCGGAAGGTCCGCCCGCGTTCTGGCGAGCCTGGCGACAGATCAGACAGCACACAAACGCCCCCGGGGCAGGGATCCCCGGGGGCGTTGTGGCTTCCAGGATGTCGCGTCTGAGTGGGTCGGTCAGCGGAAGAGGGATGTCGTTAGATCGTGGAGGATGACAGGCTGGAAGCCTATCCCACGGGCAGCGGCTTAGCGTTCCACCACCGGGGCGGCGAGTTCTTCGAAAACGCGAGGAGAGGAAACGGGCTTGGTGCTCAGCTTCTTCCCCTGACCGGCGGCTTTGGCGAGTTGCTGTGGCAGGCCGGTCTGGATCGCTTCGAAGGCGGTCTGGAGATCGTGATCCTCGGTGAGGCTGGCGGCGGTCTCTTCGTTCGCATTCTTGACCACGTAGTCCGGGGTCACTCCGGCTCCGGCCATCTCGCGTCCGGTCGGCGAGTAGAACTTGGCGGTGGTCAGCTTCAGCACTCCCGAGACCGTGGTCAGCGGGAAGTGCGTCTGCACCGTGCCCTTGCCGTACGAGTGACGACCGACGATCACGCCTCGTCCGTTCTCCTGAATCGCAGCCGCGAAGATCTCGCTCGCACTGGCCGAGTTCTCATCGACGAGGACCACGAGGGGCAGGTTCCAGGTCTTGGCGCGCTTGGCGGTTTCGGTGGAGTTGTCCGAGGCGTTGCGGCCCTTCGTCGAGACGATGACGCCCGAGGGGAGGAATAGGTCCGAGACCTCGATCGATTCGGTCAGCAGGCCACCGGGGTTGCCGCGCAGGTCGAGGACCAGCGAGTCCATCCCAGAGTTGTAGAGCTTCCACATGGCCTTCTCCAAATCTTCGGCGGACGACTCCGAGAACTGCTTGAGCTTCACGTAGCCGACCTTGTGAGTCGGATCGACCAGCGTGGCACCGGCCACGCTGCCGACGTATACCGATCGGCGTTCGAGGGTGGCCCCGTACTTCTTCCCGGCCCGATCGATCTGGATGTCGACCGTGGAACCGGCTGGTCCCGAGACCAATTCCGCGATCTGGTTCAGGCTCATCCCGCTGAGGGACTGTTGGCCGATCTGGATCAGGACATCACCGCGTTTGAGGCCCGCTTCAGCCGCTGAACCCCCTTCAACGGTTCCCATGAGGAGGGCTCCCTGAGCGTGTGTCTTCATCTCGATGCCGACGCCGACGATCCGCTCTTCGAGGCCCGCCGTGGCCGAGTTGGCCTGGGCACTGGGGGCGTTTCCGACCTTGTTGGGCATGAAGGAAGAGTACTTGTCCAGTGAATCCAGCGTCGCATTGAGAAACTCGAGGGCCACGATCTCCGGGCGAATTCCGAGTTGCTGATTCAAGGTGTCGGCAGCCCATTGCATCACTCCCACTGCTTCTTCCGCCGAACGGGCGGGTTGAGTTCCGATCATCTCGTGCAGGCTGGCGGTGGCCTGCTTCAGGTCGGCATCGCTGCCGTGGGCTCCGGCCACCTTCAGGAACTCCGGGTTCTCCAAGGCTCGCACAAGACCTTCGAGGGCGGCTGCGGTGCGGACTTCGTAAGAGGTCGGGCTGACGTGCCGGGCATCAATGGTTCGCGAGACTTCGAGGAACAGCGAGGACATCTGCCGCATGCTGGTGCTGTTGAGCACCGAGAGCATCTTGGGGTCTTGATAGCGGGAGCTGATCCGCAGCTGGAGTTTTTCCGAGGATTCCTCGTGAGGCAATGCGGCGGGTTGAGACGCAGATCGCTGCACGGGGGCGGGGAGGTCGCGGCCTGCCGGGATGTTCTTGGCGGGGCGGAGAACTTCGGGACGGAGAGCGACTTGCAACAGATCGGGTGAATCCTCGACTGGTTGGTGATGGTTCCGCTGGACGATGGCCTGTGGGTGGAATTCGCCGTGCAGTCGATCGGGCGTGATCGTGGCCTGCGATGGCCAGCCCTCGAACGCGGCGGGGAGTACGAGTCGGGTTTCCTGGGCCAGGCTGAGGGTCACTCCTCCGAGAATCAACAACAGGGAGGAGAACGCAGCGAGCGTCCAGAGTGGGCTACGGGAGGGGTTGTTCTGAAACATGGAAAGTCCTTTTCAACGGGGCCGGATCGGCGACCACTGGGGGACGAGAGCCATGATACGACTCTCGGGGAACAGTCAACGGTATTTTTGACTACTTGGCCACGACGACATGGCGACGGGCGAGGACACGGTCTCGCAAGTTCTGGGTCGGAATCATTGGTGCGGCGGGTTCGGTGGTCAGTTCCGCTCGCATGACTCGCACGTCGCTGGGAGCTTCGATGCCGATTTTCACCTTCCCATTGCCGCACGAGATCACCTTGATGACAACGTTGTCGCCGATCCGAATCATTTCGCACTTCTTGCGGGTCAAGACCAACATGGCATGTCTCCAGTTTGCAGAGGTTTGGGTTCTTCCAGGCTCCCCGACAGGGGCCTCGCGATCCGTTGTGCGAGGCGTTTGTATCCTGTCGTTGCCGTCGCAAAGTGATTATGCAGGAGTCGTGCCAAACTTGTTTCGCCTGGTGTATTCATTAGTAATGCAAGGTGTTTTGCTTGTCTTCGCACAGATGCTGTGTGCGAACGCCTTCCACTCGTGCGGTTTATGTAGTAGTTCCAAGAATCGAGGCGATCGGACGATGCACGAACTGCAATCGACTCGACAACAGCAGGTTCTGCCGGACCTGTCATCGACCTGGAGAGATTTAACGGTTGTAACGGCAATATCTGCCGGTTTCGGACTGCCTCGGAGGCCCCAAAGTCGTCAATTGACCCGTTTGACTGACTCCGATCAGCGGCGCTGGATGATTCCAGTCTCGCAGGCATTGTAAGAAGGGGAATTGACCCCTGCCTGCCAAGTGTTCATGGGGTTTGGCGGCGGCAGACGGTCCCAACAGGGGTTAGGTTCTTCCCTCCAAGAGACCGATGTGTACGCTGTTTTCGGACAGGCTCAGCGGATATGTTGCTGAACCTTGTCGACCAGCCTGCCCGCGCTCGGGCGAGTCTGGCGATGCCAGTTTCCAGTGGGGCAGTCGGTCCCCAATCCGAGGAAGAACATCATCTTTCGCTTCCAATGTTGGCTCGGGTTCTGCCTGGGAATCGCCCTGCTGGGGTGCGAATCGGGCGGACCGTCCACCGTGACCTGTACCGATCCGCAACAGACAAAAACTTGGCTGCTGCGGGAGGTCGACCAGCACCTCCTGGACGACTCCGCCGGGATGTTCCGGTTCCCTCTGCTCAATGGGACAAACCATCCGGTTCAGATTCGCGTGCGATCAATCGGGTGCAGTTGCTACGCCGTTCACCTGGGGATGACCCGGCTGAAGGTCGGGGATCAATTCGAAATCGGGGCGGGACAGACCCAGACGCTGACCCTCCGTCCGCCTCGCCCCACCATCGATCGGGCCTCGGACTATGAGTTTACCGTGGAGTACAAACCGGTCCCCGATGCCGCCCCAGAAGTCATCCACTGCCAGGGAACCCTCGTCACGATTGCCGAATACCGCATCAATCCCGGACTCCTGAGTACCGAGTTCCTGAAGGACTCGCCGCCTCAGCCGGTGCGACTGGAAATCACGCATACGGCCAGAGACCTGCAGACCGCTGAGCAGCCCCCCCGATTGAAGGGCTGGCCCGACGGAACCCAGGTCGAGGAACCCGCACCTCTCGGACCCGCAGTGGTTCTGGGAACTCAGCTGTGGAGGAAAAGCTGGACAGTGAGGGCCACCATCGCCCGGCCAGAACTGACCGCGACGGGGGTGGAAGAATTTCGGACCATCTCCGTGTCGGGAGCCGAACCCGATTCGCCGACCGCCGAGGTCAAGCTGATCGTGCGATTTCGCAGCGGACTCAGCGGGCCGCGGATCGTCCACTTTGGGGATGTGCCGAAGGGGCACTCGGTGACCCGCCGGATTCAGATTCTGGCACGGGATCACCAGCCGTTTCGGATCCTGGGGCCGTCGGAGTCCGACCTGGCTGTGTCGATTCAGCCGGAGTCTCTCGACCCGGTGAAATCTCACTGGGGCCATCTGACCTTCATCCCCTCGACTGAGGGAGAGTTTCAAGAAGTTCTGACAATTGCCACCGATCACCCGGAACAACCGACTCTGGAGGTTGAGGTTCGGGCACGGGTGGTGCCGGCTGAAGGATGATGGCCAGAGGGATTGACATCCTGCTCCCGACTCCCGACTCCCGACTCCCGACTCCCGACTCCCGACTCCCGACTCCCCTCACCCCGACAATCCGTTGATCTGGGCAATGTAGTTCCCCATCAGGTGTTTCTGGATTCCCGAGGTCGCCTTGGCCCAGACTCCATCCATCACCGCCTGGCTCATCGAGGCATCCGGGCTGCCGGAAGCCAGGGCCTGCATCGACTCTCCCGCATGAGCGGTCGCACCCACCACGATCTCCGTCAGGCAGTGCCAATACTCATTCGAGAACATGCTCACCGTCGGCAGCTTGGGCACCATGTCGCCCGCATCGACATAGCGATAGATGCGACCCGGAAACTCCTTCTCAAACGCCTTGGCCGCCGCCTCATTCCCGACCATCGGGGCACCGAACGTATACACATTGTGGATCGGGATCATCTGCCGCTGAAGCCGCCAGGCCGCCAACAACGCCAAGGCCCCGCCCAGGCTGTGACCGGTGACGAACAGAGGCCGGTCCTGCTGGGCGACGACCGCATCGATCGCCTGGAACAGCGGTTCCCAGATTTCGTCGAGGGCCTCCATGAACCCCCGATGAAACCGGGCACCCACCCCGGCTGCCACGAAGTCGGTGCCGATCTTGCCAGCGGGCAGCACGAGAAAATTCTTCGCGTTGGTGAGCAGCCAGTCCTTGAACCCATCGATGGAGTTGGGCACCTCGGACCCCCGAAAGGCGAGAACGATCACGTCGTCGTTCTCGCACACGTAGCACTGGGTGTTGTCGACCGAGATCAGTTTCGCCGTCAGCCCGAGCTTGGAAGCAAACTCGGCCTGCCCCTGGTCCTGGGGCAGGTACGCGAGGTCGCACGCAGTCGCCAGAAACAACGCATTCTGGTCGCTGCGTCCAGCGGCCTTCGGATTGAGTGTCAGTGCCATGAGAGTTCCGTGTGTGTTCAATCGGGTCATAGAGCCGATCCGAATTGTACGAAGATTGGAAGGCGAGGCTACTGGGCGGAAAGTGTGCCCACGGGAACGGTGTGTGCGTCCCCCCGTCGGTGGAGATTCGATTCCGACCACCGGTCGCAGCCTCAACACCTTCCCCGGGAAGTCGGAAATGAACCATGGAACACACGGAAATACCGAGGGAGGAAGTTGAATGACGGAATCCGCTTCCCCCGAGAGGGCTTGGTCCCAGAGCGGCACAGCCGTCACCGAAGCAG
>JAYTFV010000501.1:0-7967 GCA_043734065.1 Planctomycetota bacterium | reverse complement strand
ACGAAAGCCAGAGGGGCGTTGAACATCACCAAAAACACAGTGTCATTCAGAGTCACGGTTGAAATGTGACCTAAACCATTGCGCTGTATTCCTTTCGTGTGTTTTGTGTATTTCGTGGTGAATAATCCGGGTTACTGGGGCACGGGCACGTCGGAAACGTGCCCCACAATAAAAAAACCACGCCTGGTTGCGGCGTGGTTTTGAGGTTTCAGGCCTCTCGGTTCCGCTGCAATCAATCGTTGTAGTTCACCACGACATCGTGACGGCGGGAGGTGACATCGACCGAGTACTGGCCGTAGCAGAACCGCAGGCGGTTGCCGTTCCGATAGCAGCGAACGGTTTCGGTCGCACAGGGCGGCACGCAGATCTCGACGAACACCTTGCAGCACTTGTCACAGGGATCGTTGACCTGGACGATCTTCCTCACGGCACATGGGTGGATGTTCCGGCGGTCCAAAACCTTGACGTTCGTGTAGAGCGGGAACACCTGCGTGGGCTGCTGGACGACATATTCGGTGTACGGAACCGGAGTGCCTTGTGCCTCTGGCACCGGGAGCAGCAGCGTCGGCTCGGCAGCCAGAGCCAACTCGCCCCCTTGAGCCTGAACCAGAAGTGGCTCGCGAGCCGAAAGATCGGCCCCCGCGAGGACAGCCAGCAATGCAACGATCAGCAACTTCTTCATCTTCGACTCCTAGGGAGGGCATCAACCCTCAACTCCACCGAACCTGCCTGTTCGCCCCTAAGCTCTGCATTGTGCGATCCAGACACAAGACTGGTCTGATCGGGCGAGACAATCCGCTGACTCCTGCATGACTGATTGAATCGGTCATGTGGCCCGAGGAGGTTCTTGCAGAACCGGGGGATTTTACGGGATCTGACGGAACAGCAACCCGACCACCACTCAATCTCCGCAAATTCCCAAAACCGAACGTGCCATAATGACACTACTCGTCTCGCTTCACAAACTGGCAGGGTGTGTGCCATAACGGCACACTTCGTGGATTTCCGATTTCAAGAGAAGTCGTTATTCGCGATCTGGTCAAGCGTTACGGAGTCTGGCACATTCTTTGCCACTAGTGATTTTCAGCGGCCCGCGTGATTCAACGGAATTCCCATCAGTGCCGCTGGATGTCTGAGGTCTGCATGGCATATCGCCCTGAAAAGTTCACCGTCAAGTCCCAAGATGCTGTCCAGGCCGCTCAGCAGTTCGCCGAGTCGAAGGGCCATCGCCAGTTGGTGCCGCTGCACCTCTTACATGCGCTCTTGGCCGAAGCGGATGGCGTGCCGCGCGCCCTGCTCCAGAAGATCGGCGTCAATTTCACCCAGTTGACGAAGATGCTCGACTCCGAGTTGGGGCGGCTGCCGTCTTCGTCGGGGTCGAATGTGCCGTTGGGTGCCTCATCGGAAGTGATGAAAATCTTCGACGCCGCCCAGAAGTTGGCGACGCAGATGCAGGACTCGTTCGTTTCGACGGAGCACCTGTTTCTCGCCCTGACCCAGGTCGAAGACCCCGCCAAAAAGCTGCTCACTCTCAACGGAATTGAGGAGTCGGATGTGCTGAGCGCGCTACAAGCTGTGCGGGGTGGCGCGCAAGTGTCCGATCAGAACCCGGAGGAGAAGTACCAGGCCCTCAAGAAATACGGCAAGGATCTGGTCGAACTGGCCCGCCAAGGCAAGATCGACCCGGTGATCGGTCGCGACACCGAAATCCGCCGGGTGATCCAGGTGCTCTCCCGTCGCCGCAAGAACAACCCGGTGCTGATCGGCGAGCCGGGGGTCGGGAAAACTGCCATCGTCGAAGGGCTGGCCGACCGCATCGTGAAGGGGGACGTGCCCACGAACCTCAAGGACAAGTCGGTCATCGCCCTCGATATGGGAGCCCTCATCGCCGGGGCCAAGTATCGCGGCGAGTTCGAGGACCGGCTCAAAGCAGTTCTCAAGGAGGTCGAGCAGGCCCAGGGCCGCGTGATCCTGTTCATCGACGAACTGCACACCGTCGTCGGAGCCGGTGCCGCCGAGGGGGCGATGGATGCTTCGAACCTGCTCAAGCCCGCTCTCGCGCGCGGGGAGCTGCACTGCGTCGGGGCCACGACGCTCGACGAGTACCGCAAGCACATCGAGAAGGACGCCGCCCTGGAGCGCCGGTTCCAGCCCGTCATGGTCCAGGAGCCGAACGTCGAGGACACGATCTCAATCCTCCGCGGCCTCAAGGAGCGCTACGAGTCGCACCACGGCATCCGCATTACCGACGACGCCCTCATCTCAGCTGCCACGCTCTCCGACCGGTACATCAACGACCGGTTCCTGCCCGATAAGGCGATCGACCTCGTCGATGAAGCCGGGTCGCGCCTCCGCATGGAGATCGACTCGATGCCCGTCGAGATCGATGAGGCCACCCGCACCCTGACCCGCATGCAGATTGAAGCCGCTGCCCTTGCCACCGAAAAGAGTGCCGAGTCCCGCGAACGCCACGAACAACTCAACCGCGAGATCGCCGAACGCGAGGAATCAGTCAACGCCCTCAAGGGCCGCTGGCAGGCCGAGAAGGAAGTCCTCAGCGGACTCAAACCGCTCCAGGAACAGATCGACCAACTCAAGCAGGAGTACGAGCGGGCCTTCTCCCGCGCCCGCACCACGAACTCCAACGAAGAATACATGCAGGCCCGCACCGCTCAGGTCAACCTTCAGGAGGCCGAGCAGAAGCTCAACGAACTCCAGAAGAAGTTCACCGAGATGAACACCGCTGGAGGCGAACAACTCCTCCGCGAAGAGGTCACGCCCGAGGACATCGCCAAGGTCGTCAGCAGCTGGACCGGCATCCCCGTCGCCCGCATGCTGCAAGCCGAACGCGACAAGCTCTTGCGGATGGAAGACGAAATCCACCGCCGCATGATCAACCAGGAGGAAGCCGTCACAGCTGTCTCGAACGCGGTGCGTCGTTCGCGGTCAGGGTTGCAAGACAAGAACCGCCCGATCGGGTCGTTCATCTTCCTCGGCCCGACCGGGGTGGGGAAGACGGAGTTGTGCAAGGCATTGGCGTGGTTCCTGTTCGATGATGAGAAGGCGATGATCCGCATCGACATGAGCGAGTTCATGGAGCAGCACTCCGTGGCCCGGTTGATTGGGGCCCCTCCGGGATACGTCGGGTATGAAGAGGGTGGCCGCCTCACCGAAGCGGTCCGTCGCCAGCCGTACTGTGTGATCCTGCTCGATGAAGTCGAGAAGGCTCACCGCGATGTGTTCAACGTGCTGTTGCAAGTTCTCGACGATGGTCGCCTGACCGATGGCAAGGGCCGGACCGTCGATTTCACGAACGCCATCGTCGTCATGACCTCCAACGTCGGGTCTCAGATCATCACTGAACTGACCGGCACCGATGAGGAGTCCTCGATTCGCGAGCAAGTCCTCGACCAGCTCAAGCACCGCTTCCTGCCCGAGTTCCTGAACCGCATCGACGAGATCATCGTCTTCGAGCCGCTCGACCGGCACGACATCCGCAAGATCGTCGATCTGCAACTCACCAAACTCATCGCCCAAATGGCGACGCACGGCTTCACCCTAGAAGTCTCCGACCCCGCCCGAGTGCTACTGGCCAAAGAGGGCTTCGACCCAATCTACGGCGCCCGTCCCCTCCGCCGCGTCATCCAGAACCGCCTCCAAAACGCATTAGCTAACGCCCTCCTCGGCGGCGAGTTCCAATCAGGGGCCACGATCCGCGTGAACGAGCAGCACGGGGAGTTGAAGTTCGACGCGGGGTGAGTGTGGGACGGGCACATTTGTCCGTCGGCAAGGTAGTCCCGTTCGCTAAATCCGATTTGACACAAGCCGCTTGAAGGTCAATCATGGAAATCCAACCGCCAACATTTCAGACAAGTAACTGTTTGGTTGAATGCTGCTTATGCCGAGAAACGTGCGTGCTCTACTGGGTCAAGGATGTTGTCTGGGAACAACTGAAATCAGCCGCTCAGTGTTGCGGCGGTCATATTTGCGTTCCATGCGCCGAGAAGTTACTGGGCCGAGAACTGACTCTTCATGATCTCGCAATCGAGAAATACTTACTCACTGCGAGAAACGAAACCAGTGGAAAACCACTTGTCATTCACTGCGTGGTGGATACGGTTATGGGTGCAGCCAATGAAGCGAGCGTACCCCATCGTTCAGATTGGTGCTGGATGTGGAATGAATACCACGATCTCGGCAAGAAACTGGCGGCGCAGACACCCTATCTTCAGCAGGTGGTGCGGGACATGATCTATCAAACGGAAGAACATTTCCCCAATTTCAACAATCCTTATTTGGGCGAATGAACAAAAGTCGCGGAACAAGGGGGGTCAACCCGAGCGGCGCGTCAGGCGGATTCCGAAACCATAGTTGACTTGGCAGCATCCAGGCAGAGTGATTGTCTGATGAGCTATAGTCCACCAGTGGCTACTGATCGGCTTTCTCAGAATGATCGATTGATCTTACAGAGACTCGTTTGGACTCGGTTCTCGTGGGCAGTACGATACAGTTGCCTGGAAGGAAAGTGCCCATGATTCAGATCGTCCTCACTCCCGACCAAATACGCCAGATCAGTGAGGCCACTGAGGCTGAGGCTGTGGAACTGGTGAATGACCGAGGTCAAGTTCTGGCGCAACTGCCGTGTGCTGGAATTCGTCCCGATTCGGCGAGAGAGTCTTACACCAGCATCGCCGAATTGATTGAGGATCTCGGGGAGTGGGATGAAGCGGAGGTCCAACGGCGACTCGACAATTTCCAGTCCGCTGGGACGCTATGTGAGTTTCTGGCCAAGCTGCCCGCAGAAAAAACGAAGTAAGCATGCACCCATTGGCGGGGAGAACGACGGATGGCTCCGCGACGATACCGAGTCGATTTTGATGCGAAAACCGCTCGGTTTCTCAACGAACTCATTGTTGCGGACCGGTCCATCAGTTCCGATCTCCGTGAGTTTGAGAACGACCTGCAATCCACCCCTCACTTAGCCGGACAACAGAAAGTGGGAGGTCATTACGTCGGGCAACGTGGCCCGGTCGAGCTGACCTATGTCGTCGACGACGGGGATCTTCGAGTCCGCGTGATCCGGGCCAGACGCAGGAGCCATCCGTACGATGTCGTCTTGAGCCGTGACGTGACACAGTGGTTGTGGTCGCAAGTGGAAACGCAGAGCGGCGAGCTGGCTCTGTCTGTCATCAATCAGCGACTCCCCCAGCTTCTTCGCGATCCCCGCCGGATTGGCCGACGAGTCTCCGGCAATTCATACACGCTTCTGGACGGGCGAATTAAATTGACATACGAAGTCTCAGAAGCCGATGCGAGAGTCACCATCTCGTCGATTCAAGTGTCTGACACATGACCGTCCAACTCTCATTCGCGTGCCATCTGTCAGTCCCGATAACTCATCGCAACGAAGGCTTTCGACCCGATCTACGGAGCGCGACCGCTGCGGCGTATGATCCAGAACCGCTTGCAAAACGCCCTGGCCAACGCCCTCCTTGGCGGGGAGTTCACTGCAGGAGCCACGATCCGCGTCCACGAGCAGCTTGGGGAACTGACGTTTGATGCGCGGTGAGTGGGAGCCACAGGCATGGCTTCGCGGGGATGATGCCTGTCGGCGGACGGCTTCGACCTCACTCAAACCCGCAATTCCGCTCGATCTCCATCGCCTTCTCGGACATCAGGAACTTCCGGAGATGCAGCGGGTCGTACTCTTTTTCCATGGCGCGGCCAGCACGGCCTTCCGCTCCGGCTTGAGTGGTCCAGGGGTCTTCGACTTTCGCCCCGTCGACTTCTTTCAGCTTGAGGGGATTCCAGGCACTCAAAGCCATCGACTGGCATCCGGTAGAGGCCAGCAGCAAACAGGCGACCAGCCCGGCCCGCATACGGGGGTGAGCCAGCGGAGTGGCGGCTCGCGAGAGAAGAGAGTCAGTCGTGCGCATGGCCGATTCCTGAACGGACGAGTGGGGGAGGGGGGCCACCGGGTTGTCCGCGATGCCTCGGCCCAAGTCCAGACCGACTGACTCCGAATGGAGAAACAGGCTGTGGCAGGAGCAGAATCCGCCGCTGGGGCGGCGATTTGAGGAGCGACGAGTGCCTGATCAAGCCTTGATTTTGGGGTAGTGCCTCCCTCGGGAGGGCGAGGCTCCTGCCGAGCCGCGACTGCGAGTTGACGCATCCCCTGGCTCGCGGCTCAGCAGGAGCTTCGCCCTCCCGCGCGGGCCGGACTCCAACCCCCACATCAAGCGTTGACGGACCACGAGGCCAATCGCCCATCTGTCGGGGTTGTAAGTGATACAGCGGTCCGCGCGACTCTGACTACCAGTCCTCGCACACGGTGGATCGGCCCCTCATTGGCCACCGACTGCTCCTGCCGGGCCAGTCCCTGTGCAGAGAGCCTCTCCCGCATGACGATCGGCCAGAGACGGTGGATTCCACAGGATCCACCAGCCTGTCGCACCACCGGGATTTGCAAGCTGTCCGACTCGGGGCGTACGATGCCGTCCATCGGGTGGTTCAGGCGTGCTTCTGGTCGAACCAGCCCAGTCCGCGAACAGGTCCGCGATCAAGATCAAGAAACAGTGCAGCTGCTCGTGCAGTCGGAGTGAATCATGAACAAGGGCGGTTTGGCATTGTCTTCGCTGATCATGGCGATTCCGGCGGCCGTGGTGTTCTATGTCTCGCTGATGTCGGTCATGCGAATGGGCGAGGCGATGCCGACGCTCGTGATGGTCATCGTCTGGGTGCTCATGGCCTTGAGCCTGCTCTTGGCGATCAGCCCGATTATCTTCCTGATCGCGGGCCCCAAGGGGGCTGTGGCGGCCACCGGCGAGGCCGCAGCTCCCGCAGCCGATGACATGGATGCCGCCGCCCTCAAAGACACCCCGAAAAAGCCGTCGAAGAAGACGAGCATTGACGACGACGAAAACGAAGACGAGTTCGCCGAACAAGACGACAACGCTGTGGAAGACGACGACGAGCAGTTGTTCGACACCAGCCAAGACGAAGCGGGTGCGGATGATTTCGAGGACAACTTCGACTTCGATGAGGACGAAGAGGTGGAAGAGGAAGAGGAGCCTGCTCCGAAGAAGAAAAAGAAAAAGTAGGCAGAGGGTTGAGGGTTGAGGGTTGAGCGACAGCAGTGTCCCGCGCTGAGCAGTCGATGTCCCCGCTGCCAACTCCAGCTCCCGCCTCCCTACTCCCGCCTCCCGCCTCCCGACTCCCGACTCCTAAAACGCCAACCCGCCTCCGAGGGTGAAGCCTGTTCTCCCGTTATCGAGGGAGGACGCGACACCACCCCGGATGAAGATCCGTTCGTGCGGCCACAGGATCAGTTCATTCGTGAACATCGAATCCCGAAAGTGATCGTGCGTCTGGGCATGAAAGGTCAGGCGATACGCCAGAACGTCCAGCAGATCCCACTCAAAGCCGCCATTCAGCAGCAGGGTCGTGCTGTGGTCGACGATGTTGTCGGCAAACGTTCCCAGAGAGCCGTGGAGCGCGATATCGATATCGGACCGGCTGAACTGAGCACCGATCTGGATGAACGGCCGCCAGTGTTCACCCAGGGTGGGATAGATGGTGGTTCCCACCGTGAACACTTCGGATTTCGCGTTGAGGATCCCTGTGATATCCAGCGGCGGGCTACTGCGGGCTGTGCCTTTCAATCCGGAATTCCCATATCCGAAGAATACGTCGAAATCGAGCGGCAGCGGCAGATCGAGGGTCAACACCGGCAGGTTGATCAGCGAGTCAAACCCCTGCAAGGACTTGTCAAACTGCCGTAAAACCGGGTCGTCGACCGACAGTTGGTCATATCGCTGCTGCATGAAAATCTTGCCCAGCAGACCGGCATGGTCCGACGGGTTCGGCGCGTTGAACAGCCTGTCCACGCGAGCCGGATTGCTCTGGGCAGGCACGAAATCCTGGGCTCCCGCGGGGACACACCACAGGCCCCAGATGGTGACTGTCAG
>JAYTFV010000500.1:0-4373 GCA_043734065.1 Planctomycetota bacterium | reverse complement strand
GGTAATGGGGCACGACGCTCAGCGTCGTGGGATAGGCTTCCAGCCTGTCGACTCTTACGAAAAATGACAGGCCGGAAGCCTATCGTCGCCGGATTCTCCGAATCCGGTGTCGAGGCATCCGCCATGAGAGATCGCCCCATATGGCGGGAGTCGCACCACCGGACTCGGAGAGTCCGGCGACTTTGTCGGGATCAACGAGAAGTGTCCCAACAGGCATCCCGCTCGGAATTCTCCCGGTCGTGATTGAATGAGCGAACCAACACCCGCCCAAGAAGTCGCCCAACTCCGCATCGACATCGAGCGGCACAACCGCCTGTATTACGTCGAGGCGCAGCCGGAGATCTCCGACCTGGACTTCGACCGGCTCCTCAAACACCTGCAACAACTCGAGCAGGTCCACCCCGAACTCGACTCCCCCGACAGCCCGACGCACAAGGTCGGCGGGGCACCGATCACCGGGTTCCACACCGTTCCGCATCGGCTGCCGATGTTGTCGATCGACAATATCTATACGGAGCCAGAGCTGCGCGAGTTTGATGATCGCGTCCGCAAGCTGCTCGCGGTTGACGCCGTCGAGTACACCGTCGAGTACAAGATCGACGGCGTCGCACTGGCCCTCATCTATGAGCGCGGCCATCTCGCCTTAGCCGTGACGCGGGGGGACGGTCGGCAAGGCGATGACATCACGCACAATGCCCGCACGCTGGGCGGCATCCCGCTGAGACTGTCGGTCGACAACCCGCCACCGATCCTCGAAGTCCGCGGCGAGGCATACATCTCCAACAGCGACTTCGCCCACCTCGTCGCCGACCAATGCGCACGCGGCGAGGAGCCGTTTGCCAATCCTCGCAACACCACAGCCGGGGCGCTCAAGCTGCTCGATCCGAAGCTGTGCGCCGCCCGCAAGGTGCGTTTTCTAGCCCACGGTCGCGGCTTCATCGAGGGGGAACCGTTCGCGACGCACATGGAGTTCCTCGACTGGCTGCGACAGGCGGGGGTGCCGACGACGCCGAACGTCGAGGCCCGCACCGGCATCGACGCCACGCTCGAACTCTGTCACCAGATGATGGAGAACCTCCACAGCCTGGATGTCGAGGTCGACGGCCTCGTGGTGAAGGTCAACCAGTTCGCACAACGCGAACAGCTCGGGGCCACCTCGAAGGTGCCACGCTGGGTGGCGGCCTATAAGTGGGAAAAGTACGAGGCCAGTACGCAGGTACTTTCAATCGATGTGCAGGTTGGCAAGACCGGCACGCTGACACCGGTGGCCAACCTGGCCCCAGTCGAGATTGCCGGGACGACGGTCTCGCGATCGAGCGTGCATAACCGCGAGGAACTTGAGCGGCTGGGCCTCATGATCGGCGACTGGGTGATCGTCGAAAAGGCGGGCAAGATCATCCCGCATATCGTCCGTGTCGAGGAGGACCGCCGCACCGGTGAGGAGCAAGACTTCGTCTTCCCGACCGCCTGCCCGGTCTGCAAAGCCGATGTCGCCAAGGACGAAGGCGGCGTCTACATCCGCTGCCAGAACCCCGCCTGCCCGGCCCAGCTCAAAGAGGGGCTGCGGTTCTTTGCCTCGCGGCAGGCGATGGACATTGAGGGGCTGGGGACCAAGCTGGTGGAGCAACTGGTCGATGCGGGGTTCGTCAGCGGGTTCGCGGACCTGTACCGGCTCAAAGACAAACGCGATGAACTGATTGAGTTAGAGCGGCAGGGGGAGAAGTCGATCGAAAACCTGCTGGCCGGGATCGAGACCTCGAAGACCCGCCCGCTGTTCCGGCTGCTGACCGCTCTCAACATCCGGCATGTGGGAGTCTCGACCGCGCGGGCCTTGGCCGACCACTTCGGGAGCCTGGAAGCGATCCGGTCCAAGACGGAACAGGAATTCGCCCAAGTCCCCGACATCGGCCCCATCGTGGCGACGGCGATCGCGACCTTCTTTGGGTCCGAGTTCGGCCAGCGGATCGTCGACGGGCTGGTCGAGACCGGAGTTGCTCCGCCGACCGTGGAAGTCAAAGCCGTAGCGAGCGTGGCTGCCGGAGTGGGCAAACTGGCGGGCAAAACCATCGTCGCGACCGGAGCCTTGCAGAGCTTCACCCGCGACGGCATCAAAGACTATATCCACGCCCAAGGCGGCAAAGCCGCGAGTAGTGTCTCGAAGAAAACCGACTTCGTCCTGGCCGGAGAAGACGCGGGGAGCAAGCTCGTCAAGGCGAAGGAACTCGGGATTCGCGTGCTCACCGAAGAGGAGTTCCTGGCCGAGTACGGACCGGAATGACATGAGGTCATACTCTCAATCCGTGAGGAGCATCCTCATCGGGAACGAAAGCCGTGCTTGTAGAGGTAAACTGGCACGCTGAGCGGAAACACGAGTATCAGGATCGTCCACGTCACTTTGGTGTTCGGATTGGGAAAGTTTCGAGCGTAGATGTCTCGAAACACGACGATCAGCATCGGGATGCCAATTGCCATTCCGAAGAGATGAAATGGCACTACCCAAGGGAAAAAGTAGGCGTCCAGATCGCCAAACAAGCCCATCCCCACAATGAACAGCAGATAGACCAGCAAGTACAACCAGTAGAAGAGAGTGAACGACTTCTCCCATCGACTCATGGTTTGTCTCCCTCGGAACGCCTGCGTCAACACGAAACTCTTGCGGTGAACGCGATCGTGAGTTGCAAGGATCACACAGAGTTCAACGTTTTCAAGGGAAAGACTGCTCCCGACACTTGGTGTTTCCGAAACGTCAACGTGTCGCGTTTCGGCCACATCATCTATCCCTCGAAGTGTGAACAACTTCCGCTGACATCGAGGGGACCGTGTGTTTCCTGTGGCGAAAACGCCTCATCGCTCTCGGGCGAGTGTTCAGCCTCTTAACAGCTGGGGGACACTTTTTCCTCTCGGTCCCAAGCTCCGCTGGGGACCACATCACCCCGAAGCTCTGCTTCGCCCGCGTGCCAACTCCCGCGCCCCACTGCCATCATCCCCTGAGCAGTCCTGAGTCGAGAGACCGGGCTGATTCGACGTTGGAGTTCAGCCTTCAGGCTGTTCCGGAGCAGCCTGAAGGCTGAACTCCAACCCCATTCTGAGAGTGGACGGACCACGAGTTCCCCACCGCGGAATCCACCCCTCACGAGAGCCAGAAACCACTCACGATTCCAGACCTCTTCGTCACCCCTTCGGGGAACAGAACTGGAAGACGGATTGGCGACTTGCTCCATGTGGCATGACTTGTGACTTGTGGCACTCCTCGTGGCTTTGTTTCACAGCCGACCACAGCAGTTCCGATCCGATCATTCGATACTTTCCGGGTTGGTTGGTTTCTGGAATCACCCAGTTCCACGGTGCCGCTTCGATGAAATCGACATAGACCGGTGGCTTGCCTTTGTCGCGGGGAAGTTTGGCCTGATGGGGAGCAGTCTGCGTGAGCATCACCCCCTGGAACCGCTGCTCGCACGTCACTCCGAAACCAGTTACAGCCAGCGATTTCAGAATGGGAGCCTTGCCCCTCCAATCCCAATGCAAACTCTCGGGCCACTGGTCCCGAGCGATTCCCGCCTTCAACATCAGTTGCATCATCTGAGATCGTTCGACAGCCCACTCCGACTCCACAACCAGCAAATCGCTCGATACCATCCCTCGCAAAAGAGTGGCTTCGACCATTGACTGATCGCTTCTCCGCTGGATGGTGACGGTGGCGTTGCTCACAGAACCATCACCTCGGCTTTGTCTCCCTTGGCCTCGTCCTCGAAGAACATCTTCTCACCCCGTTCGATGCGGAGGTCGACCATCTGATAGAGCCGCAACGCTTGTCGCAAGACAGCTGTCTTGGAAAGCTCTTTCCTCTGCGACAGCTCTTCCAGTACAGCCATCTCACCTTCCGTCAGATTCAGAGTCATCGTTCGCTTGGGGGACATTCTCAGGCACCTCGTTGTGTTAGTATCTCTTTTTCGGCCAGAATGTCAATGCGTAATAGCTAAAATGTGGCCACGAATGGCATGTTGCCGAATTTCACCATGATGATATATCTCAACGTCATTCATAACTGATTGATATGAAAATTGTTGCGGAGAATTGAAGAGGTGTTGCGAACGGAATGTTTTCGAATTGCCTCAGAAGGAATCAGAGCAATGCCTCGCCGGATGGCTGACGCGACACTTTCATTTATTAATGTAACTTACTTATACAGTACGCCTTGCGTCAACTGCGCGACCGCACTGTCAAGATTTCTGAACACTGTTCAAGGTCTTTGGCACCGAGCCTGCATTACCAATTCTCATCGAAGTGACAGCCACCTCGAAGTGACACACACCACCCCACCGCACGAAAGACACTCTCATGCTCAAGCTCATCGCCGCCCTGAAGAACGACGA
>JAYTFV010000499.1:0-9137 GCA_043734065.1 Planctomycetota bacterium | reverse complement strand
CGCGGGTGGACGACCAAACGCTGGGTCACGAAGAAGGGATCGACCAAGGGCGGTCACCTGGGAAGCCCTCGCCCCCCGCGACCAGTCCCGAGTCCTCGGACTCCTGGTCGAACGCATCGACTACCGAGGACAAGGACGGCCAGATCTCCCTCACGTTCCGCCCCAGCGGAATCCAGACTCTCACCCAGGAGGCCACCGCATGAACACCGCCCTGACCATCACCCGCAACTTCCACACCACCCGCCGCCGCGACGGCCGCCAGCAACTCCGCAACGGCCACGCTCCCGATACGCCAATGGGCAAAATCCCCCGCCTCAGCCGACTCATGGCGTTGGCGATCCACTGTGACGAGCTGCTCCGCACCGGCCAAACCACCAACCAGTCCGAACTCGCCCGCTACGCCCAAATCTCCCCCGCCCGCACCACGCAGATCCTCACACTCTTGAATCTGGCTCCCGACATTCAAGAGGAGATCCTGTTCCTCCCCAGAACGACCGAAGGACGCGGGGAGATTCAGGAAAAGGATATACGAAAGATTGCGATGGAGTTGGACTGGAGAAGTCAGCGGGAGATGTGGCGGGTGCTGCGGCGGGTGCTGCGGGAGTCCGCAACTGCGGCTCAGCAATAAATATCATCACCCGGATTCTGATAGTAATTGCCACATTTGCAATCAGAGATTCGCAGCGACAATGCATCTCTCTCGGGCGATGCTGCAGTTCGACGCGAGGGATCCTCGACAAGACACACGTCGTCTCCGGGCGAACCTTTTCGCGGATAGGATGTCATCCTTGCACATGCCGGTGTGTTCGCCTTCTGCGGAGTTCGACCAGTCCCGGCATTCCGTCAGATCCGGAGGTGTACGATGCAATCCCATGAATTCGACGAACAGGATTCCTTTCGAGGTGATGAGCAAGCGGCGGCGGGGTTATCCGTCTGAGACGCAGGTCAAGCGGGGCGTGCGAATCGTCCACGGCGACAAGCTGCTCGAAGAGAAGTTGGGCCGGAATGATCTGTGCCCGTGTGGATCGGGCCAGCGATTCAAGAAGTGTTGTCTCTCCCGAGGTTGCTTTTGATGGAGTGAACCGACACGACTTTTTTCAGAGAGTGAACAGCGATACCCTGCTCGGTACGAATGTGCCGAGCAGGGTTCTATGCGTTTTGAGTGAAACGCTATCCAAGATTCTGAGGGGACAAGAGAGCCATGACCACACTCCTCATTTCATCTCGACACACCGACGACAATCAGGCTCTCTGGCGAGCAGCGACTCAGCGAGACTGGACTGTTGAGCGAGCCAACGGGATTCGCATTCCTTCGTTGGACGACCCAGAAGTCGTCCTGTACGTGGAGTCACTCTTTGCTCCGACGGTTGCTCGAAGTCTTGGACGAAGATTGCTGGATCTCCCAGAGGACTGGCTCGTAGAGGTTCCGTACCGTTTCACGAAGCGTCAAATTAAACTCATGACGCTTGGTGAAGCTCGCAAGAGATCGGGGACGATGTTCGTCAAACCTCCAAACGACAAGTCCTTTGCGGCCCGTGTCTACGAAGGCGGCGACGCCCTTCCAGTTGACTTCGAGAATGGGCAGTCCGTTCTGGTCGCCGAACCCGTTCTGTGGGAAGCGGAGTATCGATGTTTCTGCCTCGACGGTCGGATCAAGGCGTGCTCTCCGTATCTCCGATCAGGAGAACTCTCAAAGCAGACGGACTTTGAAGCATCACTCCAAGAAATTTCGGCAGCCACCGAATTCGCAGAATTGGTTCTTGCATCCCCAGAGGTCGTTTCCCCAAGGGCAATGGTCTTGGATGTCGGGCAGATTGTTGGCCTCGGCTGGGCTGTTGTTGAAGCAAATGCCGCATGGGGGTCGGGCATCTATGGCTGCGATCCAGATGCGGTCCTGGATGTCATCCGGCACGCCACAGTCCAACCATCTACGCAAGGGGATTCCTGATGGGAGCCTCGCACGGCGATTTCATCAAGTACCCTCGGACTCCACATCTGTTCGGGTCGAAGGGGACGGACGACGACAAGCATCTGGGCGAGGCCGAATCTATTCGGTTCATCGCTGATGCTTCGTTGATTGTGGAAGAGAAGCTCGACGGCACCAACGTGGGGCTGCACTTTTCGGACGAGGGGGAGATGATCCTGCAATGCCGGGGTCATCTCATCACGGAGGGGATGCACCCGCAGTACGATCTGTTCAAGCAGTGGGTCGCTGTGAAGCGGGACGTGCTGGAGCAGCGGCTGGAGAATCGCTTCATCCTGTTCGGCGAGTGGGTGTATGCTCGGCACTCGGTCGCCTATCGGCAGCTGTCGCACTACTTCTTCGAGTTCGACATCTACGACAAGCAGCAGCAGGCGTTTCTCGATCTGGAGCAGCGTCTGCTGCTGCTGGCGGACTCTGGGATACAAACAGTTCCGGTCATTCATGCGGGATCACTCAAGCGATCGAACCTCGAACGGCTGATCGGCCCATCGCAGTTCGACAGTCACTTCGACAACCCGCTGACGAACCGCCCGGACAACCTGATGGAGGGCATCTACCTGCGAACCGAAGCGAGGGGAGTGGTCACGGGGCGAGCGAAGTTCGTACGGCCCGAGTTTGTGGAGAAGATCAAGCAAAGCACACATTGGCAGCATCAGACGATGGTGCCGAATGAGCTAGCTGCTGGTGTGGATATCTGGTCATGAAATGGAACGAACTCCAACACGCATCTCTCGACGACATGATGGCATGGGCGGAACCCCAGCCGTGGTGCCGAGCGATGGCGGACTGCGATCAGGATGCCCAGTGGCATTCCGAGGGCGATGTCTGGACGCACACCCAGATGGTCTGTCAGCAGCTCCTTCAATTGGAGGAGTGGCCGTCACTGACGTCTCAAGAACGGACGCTGCTGACCTTCACCGCTTTGTTTCATGATGCCGCCAAGCCGTTGACCACGCAGGTTGATCCCGACACCGGACGGATCACTTCTCCCAAGCATGCGGTCAAGGGCGAGCACTTGGTACGGGGAGTCCTGCGGGATTTGGAGTGTGATCTGTCGACTCGGGAGGAGATCGCCCGGCTTGTTCGCTACCACGGTCGACCGG
This sequence comes from Planctomycetota bacterium, assembly GCA_043734065.1. Taxonomy (GTDB): domain Bacteria; phylum Planctomycetota; class Planctomycetia; order Planctomycetales; family Planctomycetaceae; genus TH-plancto1. The sequence continues at coordinate 6,050 of JAYTFV010000499.1, read as the reverse complement.
CCTTCCTGCTGGAGCGGAATGATCCCGCACATGAGGTCATTCAACTGTCGTGGCTGGTCAACAATCGGCTGCTGTATCTGTTCGCACTCGCCGATACCCGTGGTCGAGATACCGATTCGATGACTCGACCCGAGGAAAATCTGCACTACTGGAAACTCATGGCCGAAGAGAACAGTTGCATTCGAGAGCCTTACCCATTCGTCAACGATCACGCCCGGTTTCTGTTCTACCGTCAAGCGGGGCCGAATCTGCACTACGTCCCACACGAGGACTTTGCGTGTACCGTGACGATGATGTCAGGCTTACCCGGCAGCGGGAAGGACACCTGGCTGTCACGACAGCGGGGCGATCTGCCGATGGTCTCACTGGACGACTTGCGAGGGGAACTCGATGTCGGTCCGACTGACAATCAGGGTGAGGTTGTGCAACTGGCCCGTGAACGATGCCGGGAGTTCCTGCGGTCGAAGACCAGCTTTGCCTTCAACGCCACGAACCTGTTGAAGCAGACTCGCCAGCGGTGGATCGACCTGTTTGCGGACTACAACGCTCGGGTGGAACTGGTATACATCGAGCCGCCGTTTCCCACTGTGCTTCGGCAGAACAAGAATCGCCCCAAGGCAGTCCCAGAGAATGTCATTCGCCAACTTGCCGGGAAGTACGAACCTCCCACTTGGACCGAGGGTCACGGCCTCATCCTGTGTGATGGTTCAGGCCAATGAAAGTTGTTGGTCTGAAGATTCCACGAGGAATGTGATCTAAAGAATCGGACTCTTGAACAATGCTCCTGACCATCTCCACCACCCATACCCCGGCAACCGATCTGGGCTACCTGCTGCACAAGCATCCGGGGCGGTGTCAGAGTTTTGACATGAGCTTTGGGCAGGCTCACGTCTTCTATCCGGAGGTCTCGGAGCAGCGGACCTCGGCGGCGTTGTTGCTGGATGTTGACCCCGTGGGGATGGTGCGGGGCAAGAAGCGGGAGTCGAGTTTCTTGCTGGGGCAGTATGTGAATGACCGGCCCTATGTGGCGTCGTCGTTCCTGAGCGTGGCGATCTCGCAGATCTTCGGCTCGGCGATGTCGGGCCGATGTAAGGACCGACCGGAGCTGGCCCAGCTGCCGATTCCGCTGACGGCCCGGATCGACGTGTTGCCGGTGCGGGGGGATGAGGGGCTCGTGCAGCGGATGTTCGAGCCGCTCGGGTACAGCGTGGAAGCGGTCCGGCATCCCCTCGACGAGATGTTCCCCGAATGGGGGGAGAGTCCGTACTTCTCGGTCACGATCAGCGGGACGACCACGCTCTCGCAGCTGCTGACGCACCTGTATGTCCTGATTCCGGTCTTCGACAACCAGAAGCACTACTTCGTCGGCGATGACGAGATGGAGAAGCTGCTGGAGAAGGGGGCCGGGTAGTTGGCGGCTCATCCGGAGAAGGAGCTGATCACTCGTCGATACTTGCGGCATCGGTCGAACCTCTATCGGGAAGCCCTCGCCCGGTTGGTCGAGGAAGAACAGCTCGACGATGCGGATGGTGAGTCAGCGGGGCCGGGACTGGAGGAGTCGCTGGAACAGACGGTCAGCCTCAACGAGCAGCGACACGGCACGGTCCTCGCCGCCTTGCGAGGCAGCGGGGCACACAGCGTGATCGACTTGGGCTGCGGAGAAGGGAAGCTTCTGCGGGAACTGTTGGCTGACAAACAATTCGAACGAATTGTCGGCATGGATGTCTCGATTCGGTCGTTGGAGATCGCCCAAAAACGACTGCGAGTTGAACGGATGCCTGATCGGCAAGCGGAGCGGCTCAGGCTGATTCACGGCTCGCTGATCTACCGAGACCAGCGGCTGGAGAACTTTGATTCCGCAGCTGTTGTCGAAGTGATCGAACACCTCGATCCACCAAGACTGTCGTCCTTCGAACGTGTGGTGTTCGAGTTCGCCCGCCCCCTGACCATCGTGGTGACCACACCGAACAGCGAATACAACATCATGTGGGAGTCACTCCCCGCCGGGAACTTCCGCCATGCGGATCACCGCTTCGAGTGGACTCGGCCACAGTTTCAGGACTGGGCCAATCGAGTGGCGGGCCAGCATGGGTACACCGTGCGATTCGTGCCGGTCGGGCCGGTGGATGAGGTCGTTGGTTCTCCGACGCAGATGGGAGTGTTTGAGAGGCAGAAGGTGGAAGGACCATGACGATACCAGCTCCAGTGACATTCACCGAAAAGCAAGACGAGATATTGCAAGCAGTCTCGTCGTTGAATTTTGAGGACTCTCTGCTCTACCTCAATCACGTTCTCGGCGTATCCAGGGGGATGCCCGGAGGACAGATTCTAAGTTCTCTGGTCAGGCACAGCGATTCACCGAGTATGGCTCACATTGCACACTCTGTTGCGAGGTATCTGATCGTGTCCTCGGTTGACTCTGGAGGAAAGTCTTTGGGGTGGTATGACTATCAGAGGATATCTCGGTTGATCACATCACTTGATGACGCGATTACCCACGACAAGGAGTGGGTCCACAAGAATCCGACTGGTTTCCTGGAACGGCTGATGTCGCTGCAACTCGATCCTCAATTGCGACATCGCTCATTGGATCAACGGATCGGAATCGCGATAGGGCTCTTTCGTGATGTCGGAAAGACGGAGGGAGATGCTCCGTATGATTTGCAGGCCGAGATTGAAAACATCTTGGGTGTCAGTGTGGTTGATTTCATTTCCATGGGTTTGGACGTGTTCAATACGCAAGCCGCGACCTATCTCGGTAGCGGCTGTAGTGGGACTTTTGTCTTCCAGCCGCAGGTAGAAGAATCGAATCGTGAGTACTCGATTTCCACGTCTGAAAAATGGGTTTCATTCCTGTCTCTAGTGTCTGCACAGCGAGACACTCTTCGACAACTAACAAGCCAACCCGAATATGATGTCAGCCATCCCAACACCCTCGAATCTCTCAACATCGACCAATCTCCACTCTTGTATTTGCCTTACTCATTCAATCCATTGTGGAGAAAGCCCATCGTTGCTCTTGGTGAGGATCGGTACATTGCCCCAGACCCGGATTTGATCGTGGAAAGAGTGACGTTCGGACTTTTCTATGATGGCTTTGAACAGCACAGAACGGCATTCGCGACGAGGTTTGGCTCCGCATTCGAGACGTTTGTCGGACAACTGCTGTCCTGTCTGGGACACGCCTACGAAGTTCGGTCGACTGAAAAATGGCTGTTGACTGGAAGGACGAGTCAGAGAGCAAGGAAGAAGCTTGCTGACTGGATAGTCCAATGCTCTGAACAGACCGTCATACTGGAGACCAAGAGTATTCGAGCATCTCTGCACCTCAAGACATACGGTGCAGAAGCGTCCGTGGAGCAACTGAATCGCCGACTGGCTGATGCAGTCGAGCAGATCATCGTTTCGCGAGATCGCATCCAATCGGGGGAATGGTCGAACGAAGGAATTCGCAAACAAGACTGCATCGGGATAGTCGTGTCCTACGGAAAAATACACATGGCCAACAGTCCGTATGTTCGCAAGCGAGTGGACGGCAAGATCATCGAACGTGGATTCTCTCCAATTCCATATGTCGTCCTGTCGATCGAAGAACTCGACACCGTGATGCAGCTTGTCGAGAGTGGGACGCCGTTTGATTCACTGATCGATGAACTCGCCAGCATTGATGGTTCGGTGGACCCTCTTCGACGCTATTTCAAGGTGAACCCGCATTTGGAGATGGGATCATGTTCGCTCATTCGCGATAAGGCGATGGTCTTCTTCGATGCATATGATCAACAGACAACACTCACTCAATGAACATCTCCATCCCCAAGCTCTCCCTCGTCGTGCTCATCGGTCCCAGTGGGTCCGGGAAGAGTACGTTTGCCCGTCGGCACTTCCTGCCCAGCGAAGTGTTGTCGTCGGACTATTGCCGGGGGTTGGTGAGCGATGACGAGAACAGTCAGGCGGCGACCAATGACGCCTTCGAGGTGCTGCACTTTGTGGCAGCGAAGCGGCTGGCTCGGGGGCGGCTGACGGTGGTGGATGCGACCAATGTTCAGCCAGAGGCCCGTGCCCCGCTGGTGGCTCTGGCTCGCAAGTATCACTGCTTGCCGGTCGCCATTGTGTTGAATCTTCCGGAAGACCTGTGCCACGAGAGGAACCGGGATCGACAGGACCGAGCATTCGGCCCGCATGTCATCCGACAGCAGCGGACGCAGCTGCGGCGAGTACTCCACGGGTTGAAGCGGGAGGGGTTTCGGCATGTCTTCGTGATGAACTGCGTGGACGAAGTTGAGGCCGCTGTCATCGAGCGAGTGCCGTTCACACTCACCAGAATCATCTCTGGCACATGGCCCAGTTGGCCAAGCTCTGCCAGCACGATCCGAAGTTCCTCTGGGCCACGCAGACGAACGTGGTGGAGGTGACCAACCCTGACAGCGAACAATCAGGCATCGAGTGGTGGGAAGCCCTGGCCGCTCGGGGGGGCGAAGGGATGGTCGTCAAGCCGCTGGACTTCATCGTGCGAGGCAAGAAGGGGTTGGTACAGCCCGCCGTGAAATGCCGAGGTCGGGAATACCTGCGCATCATCTACGGCCCCGACTACACCGCCGAAGAGAATCTCTCCCGGCTGCGAAACCGAGGTCTCGGAGCCAAACGTTCCCTCGCCCTCCGAGAATTCGCCCTCGGCATCGAAGGTCTGGAACGGTTCGTCCGCCACGAACCGCTTCGACGAGTCCATGAGTGCGTCTTCGGCGTACTGGCCTTGGAGAGTGAACCTGTTGATCCGAGGCTGTGAGGCCAGCAATCACCCGCGTAGTCTTGGGGCAGCGACAGGCGGCGAGAACACCATACTCAGGGTTTCGAATTGGTTGTTGCCCCGAGGGCCAGTTGGCATACTGCTCAGCGTTCCGGTCGTTCCCGATGGGCCAGTTCAATGCCGATCACTTCTGAACAGGTCACGCAACTCGCTCCAGACGGAAGCTCTGCAGCTGCCGGTAAGAAACTCATGGCTTTGAAGAACTGGTCCGATCTCGGGATCAGTGCAGAGGCTCTGTGGGGAAAGTGCCAGGGGAGTGCCCTCTATCAGGTCAAAGTGGACCTCACGAATCTCGGGAGTAGCTGTAGCTGCCCGAGTCGCAAGTTTCCGTGTAAGCATGCCCTCGGGTTGTTGTTCTTGTATGCAGAGTCTCCCGCTGCTGCATCGTCAGGCGAACCGCCGGAATGGGTTGAAGAATGGTTACTGAAACGCCGCGATCGTGAGGAGAAGAAGGCCGAAAAGAAGGCCGAGGAGGCCGACAAACCCGTCGACGAGAAGGCCCAACTGAAGCGGTCCGAGCAGCGGGAGTCGCGAGTCAGCGAGGGGCTGGAGCGGCTCGATCTCTGGATTCGCGATCTGGTGCGGAACGGTCTGGCGGGACTGGAGTCGCGACCTCCGGCATTTTGGGATGAGCAGTCGCGGCGGCTCGTCGACGCGCAAGCCCCGGGGCTCTCGTCGCGGTTGTTGGCCCTCGGAGAACTGCCGGGATCGGCACCGGACTGGCCAGAGCAGATGCTCGGCGAACTGGGTCGGCTGAAGCTGTTGATTCATGCCTGGCAGCGGATCGAACAGATCGATGCCCCGTTGCAATCGGACATCCGCCAGATGATCGGCTGGAACATCAGCCAGGAGGAACTGGCGGGACGGACCGATGGAATCGAGGACATCTGGTGTGTCGTCGGGCAGTCTACCAGCGACGAGAAACAGCTGCGTGTGCAGCGGACCTGGATCCTGGGACGGAACACGGGGCGCTGGGCCTTGGTGGTCCAGTTCGCCACGGCGGGACAACCGTTTCCCGAGTTGCTGCCGGTCGGGACGGAACGTCCCGGGACGGTCGTCTATTACCCCGGTGCCACTCAGCAGCGAGCGAAACTGATTCGACAGGCAGGCGCGATGGCTGAGGTCGCAACGCGGCTGCCGGGGACCGCTCGGCTGGATGAGTTCCTCGCCAGCGTCTCGACTCAACTGGCCAGCCAACCGTGGGTTCGAAGCACCTGCGGGCTGTTCCGGGATGTCACGCTCGTCC
>JAYTFV010000498.1:0-8197 GCA_043734065.1 Planctomycetota bacterium | reverse complement strand
GCACGCTCGTAGCCACGGGTGTCTCGTTCTGGGAGGCTCCGTATCCTTCCGAGTTGCGGTTGCAACACATCCCGACTGTGGTGGGGATCATCGGGCTGTGGCTGGTGGTGGAGAAACGCTGGCTTAGCCCGTCGTCGGTGTTGTGCCTGCTGGCGTTCTTGTGGCTGCACCTCATTGGGGCGAGGTGGATTTACTCGTTCGTCCCGTATGACCGCTGGGCCACATGTTTGTGCGGGATATCCATCTCCGAGCTGTGCGGCTGGCAGCGGAACCACTATGACCGGTTAGTCCATCTGGCATCGGGAGTGCTGTTTGTGCCACCCACGTGGGAGTTCGTATCGCGGCGGGGGCTGACTGGATCGGGAGTGCTCGCGGTCGTGTCGGTGTCGGTCGTGCTGGCGATCGGAGCGGTGTATGAAGTCCTCGAATGGGCCATCAGCCTGCTCTTCGCCCCAGCCTATGCGGAGTCATACAACGGGCAGCAGGGGGACATGTGGGATCCGCAGAAGGATTTGGCACTGGCCGGAGTGGGGGCGATCGTCATGGCGGCGTGGCTCATGGGACGCTCGCGATCTGCGTGCGTTACCCCTTCGCCTCCCGCTCCTGCACAAACACCTCGGGAGCCTTCCGCGTTTTCAATCGGGCCAGGATCACCGTCGCCAGCCCCAGCAGGATCTCATCCACGAACGGAATGAAGTCGGGGATCACCAAATCCAGTGCGAACAGCCCGCCCGTGATGCACAACAAGATCGGAAACCGCAGCTTGGTCGCCTGCTTCTCGACGAGGTCCTGGGTGATTTTCGCTCCGACCATCGGTGGCTCCCGGGTGGGGTTGAGTCCGCAGACATTATCACCGCAGACAGCTTGGGGTCTATACACGCCGCTTCAGAATCACGGCAACGCACTTGTTCACACTGGGGGCTTGGCTACCTACTGAAAACTGAGAACTGACGACTGAAAACTCACCCTGTGTGAAACAGTGCGTTGCCGTGCTTCAGAATGGGGTTCACGGTACGACTTCGACTGTGGGAGTTCAGGCTTTAGCCTGTCTTTGGCCTGGCAGTGCATGATCGTCGAACTCGGCTGAGGCAGCCTCAAGGCTGAACTCCCACAGTCGAACGACTCACGTCTGGAATTTGAACACGGCGGGGTGGCACTGACAACGGAGGCCGCACGGGCGAATGTGGGTTGATTTTGGGTGCCACTGGCGGTCGCTTTGGACCGCCAATGTTGAGGAGCGGGGCTGAGACTCAAACCTTGATTTCACATCCGTGAGTCGTTCCACACTGGCGAGTCAATGCCGTCGCCAGTGGCACCCGGCGCCAAGATGCAATGGGGATCAAGAGACTCATGCGCCTGGGCATCATGGGGTTGCGGCCCATAGGCCGCGGTGGGTTGACAACGCCAACCTGGACGACGAAAACGCCTGCAGCTTCAGCCGCTGGTTTGCAGTTCTGAAGGGGAGTTCAATTGCCTTTTCCGGATGCAGAACACGCTGTTGTCACCGAGGAGAAGGTCTGTGACTACCTGCTCGATCTGTCACATCCCGTGGGAGGACCGAAAGCGGTTTGGTTCCTGTCGCTCGGGTATTCGATTCAAAACTGGCAATTGCTTGCGGACGATCTGCTTCACCTCGCTAAAGCATGTGAGAATTTCGTTGCCAAGTCCTCTCCGTACGGCGTAAAGTATGCGACGCGCGGAGAGATTGCCGTTCCACCTCACCGACCTGGGCGTGTCGTGGCGGTTTGGATCGTCGAACAGAACTCACGACCCCGGTTGGTGACAGCATACCCCGAATAGGATGACCCCTTGATCATGATTACGGAACACTCTCTGGTGGTGCTGAACCGCGAAATCGCGGACGCGGGGCTTCATTCCGGAGATGTCGGCGCGGTCGTCGCCATCTATGCCAATGGCAAAGCCTACGAAGTCGAGTTCGTGGACGGGGATGGCTCGACAGTCGCGTTACTGACTCTCGAAGCCGATGATGTCCGTCCGATTCAAGCCGGGGAACTGCTTCACGCGCGGCAACGCGATTAGGACGCTCCGACTCTCATTGTTTCAAAACCGGACGTGGTGCCGACTGACGATCTCCACCATCTGCGAGTGCAAGACCCCGTTCGAGGCCAGGATGCTCGACCTCGTCAGCGTCAGCGGCTCCCCGCGACCGTTAGTGACCTGCCCACCGGCCTCCTGCACGATCAGCATCCCCGCAGCGAAGTCCCAGGCGGAAAGTTGGTATTCGAAGAAGGCCCCATAGAGTCCACTGGCGACGTGGCACAGGTCGAGAGCGGCTGACCCGAAGCGGCGGATGCAGTGGACGTTGAGGCCGAAGAGTTCGTCGATGGCCCCGAAGGTCGCCTGCACCTTGGCATCGCGTTTGACGGGGAAGCCGGTGCCGATCAGCGACTCGTCCAGCCGATCGGTCGGGCTGACGTGGATGGCTCGCCCGTTGTGGGTGGCTCCATGGCCCTGGAGTGCCGAGTACAGGTCGTCGCGGGCGGGGTTCCAGATGACTCCGCAGACGGGCTGGCCGAACTCGAAGTAGCCGATTGAGACCGCGAAGTGCGGCACGTCATGCAGAAAGTTCGTCGTCCCATCGAGCGGGTCGATGACCCACAACGCCGGGGAGTTCGGGTCAGTGTCGGTGGCGGACTCTTCTCCCAGGATTGCATGATCGGGGAACGTCGCGTGGATCACGCGAATGACGGCCTGCTCCGCGTTGACATCTGCCTCGGAGACCAGGTCCGCACTCTCGCCCCCTTTGCAGCGAATGGAGACGCCCTGGCGGAAATATCTCATCAGGACTTCGCCGCCCGCCTTCGCCGCCGCAATGGCGACATGGAGCAGTGGGCTTCCGGGATCAGGCATGAGACTCTCGGGAGGGGGCTCGGGAAGAGGCGGGCATTCGCGAATCCTCATTGTAGCACGACGCTCCGCGTCGTGACTCACGACGCGGAGCGTCGTGCCAGTGCGCCACAATCAAGTCCGGTAGCGGTGCGATGGGCGTGCGTTTATAGTTCGCTGGAACGCGGTCGGCCACGAAGGCCCGCGACACTTGATCCGCAGTGAGGCTCTGAAGATGACACGGACGATTCATCGGTGGTGGCTGGCTTCGATGCTCGGCCTGTACGTGCTGGGTCTGATCGGAACTGCGACGCAGGCAGCCGACCCGCCTGCAGCGGCGGGCCTCGAACCGTTTACTCCCCCGACGCTGGAAGCACTCGACGCGAAGGCGAAGTGGTTCTCGCAGCCGGTCGAGGATGGTCTCGAACTGCTCCGCAAGTACCAGGCGGAGCACCCCAGCCAGACTTCCCTCCAGACGGCTCGGACGCTGGAGAACAAGACCCCGGCTGACAACAAGCGCATCCTAGATGGGTTTGGCCGCCTGCCGCAGAACGACAGCGAGGTTGACTGGGACGCCACACTCAACCAGCATTCGCCGATGAATGTGAACGGACTGAATCCCCTGCTCACCTCGTCGGTCGGGGATGTGGATGTGCAGAGCCTGACCGGACTCAGCCTGACCACGATTGACTGGACGATGCGGTCCTTTGCCGACAAGTCGGTCGTGAAGACCTGGCAGACCAGCGCGGACCGGCTGTACGACAAGTTCGTGATCCGCGACGACCTCAGCTGGACCGACGGCACGCCGGTGACAGCCCACGACTTCGCCTTCAGCTTTCAAGCAATCATGAATCCCAAAGTCCCCGCCGCTGCGGTACGATCGGGGCCGGATCAACTGCGGTGGGTCCACGCCTACGACGACCACACGTTGGTGATTTTTCACAAGGAGTCTTTGGCGACCAATGTCGGTAACATCAGCTACCCAATCATCCCCAAACACATCTTCGAGGCGTCGATCGCCAAAGACACGACGCTGACGACGAGCCCCACGCATGTGGAGTTCGAGGCCCATCCGGTGACGGCGGGGCCCTACCGCATCGCCAAGTTCGAGCGGGACAAGGAAGTCACAATGGAGCGCCGCGAAGAGTGGTACATGAAGGACGGCAAGCAGATTCGCGACAAGCCGTACTTCAAGACGATCCGGCTGAAGATCATCCAGGACGACAACACCGCTCTCTTAGCCCTCAAAAACGGCGACATCGATACGCTCGAACTGCGGCCCGAACCGTGGATGACGCAAACGAATGACAAGGACTTCTACAAGGCCCATACCAAATCATTTGGCACCGAGTGGTCGCACAGCTACATCGGCTGGAACATCGGGAAGCCGTACTTCTCGGACGTGCGGGTCCGCAAGGCGATGTCCTTCGCGATCAATCACGAAGAGCTGCTCAAGAACATCTGCTACGGTCTGTACGATCCGGGGCAGGGGATTTACCACCCGACGGCCTGGATGGCCCCGAAGCCCATGCCCGCTCCGTACCAGCAAGACCTCGACAAGGCCGAGGAACTCCTGGAGCAGGCGGGCTGGACCGACAGCGATAGCGACGGCATCCTCGACAAGGTCATCAACGGCAAACTGGTGAAGTTCGAGTTTGCCCTCCAGTTCGGCAGCGGGGCCAAGGTGGCCGAGCGCATATGCGGGCTAGTGGCCGAGAACCTGAAACAGATCGGCGTCTCGTGCATCGTCAAGCCGACCGAGTTCACGGTGCTGCAGGCCGATGCGAAGAAGCACAACTTCGACGCCATGTGTGCGGGCTGGGGGTCGGGGGCCGACCCGGATGATTCGGACAACCTGTGGACGACCAAGGCCCTGAACACTGGTGGTCGCAACTACGTGCAGTATTCGAATCCCAAGGTCGACAAACTGTTCGAGGACGGCAAGCGCGAGTTCGACCGGGCCAAGCGGGCCGAGATTTACCGCAAGATTGCACTGACTCTGTGGGAGGACCAGCCGTACACGTGGCTGTACTACCGCAGCTCGATGTACGCCTTCAACAAGAATCTCCGGGGTTACATGTACAGCCCGCGCGGGCCGTTCCACTACTCGCCGGGGATCGGGTCGATCTGGAAGGCGAAGGGCCAGTAGCCGCAATCGCCTGAATCTGGCGAGCCCGGCGGCGTCAGCCCCCGGATCCTGGGTGGCCATCGACAGAGTCCGGGGGCTGACGCCGCCCGGCTCGCCGCTTGTTTCGGAAACCCCACGGAAGGACGCCCCCGGACATGCTCGATTTTCTGATCCGACGGCTCTCGATCGGCCTGTTGACACTGCTGCTGATTACGTTCGGCGTGTACGGTCTGGTCCGCGCGATGCCGGGCTCGCCGCTCTCCAGGCAGGAGGATCAAGGCGACCTCAAACACCGGATTTCTGATGAGGATCGCCAGCAGATGGAGCGGCAGTACGGCCTCGACTTGCCTTGGCCGGTGGCTTACGTGAAGTGGGTGGCAGGCATGGCCCGAGGCGATCTGGGTCGGTCGTTCGCCGCCAAGAAGCCCGTCCGCGAAGTCATCGGGATACGGCTGGGACCGACTCTCATACTCTCCTCAACATCGCTGCTGCTGGCGTACCTGATCTCCATCCCGCTCGGGTTACTCTCCGTCGCGCGGGCGGGCAAGTGGGACGAACGGGCGACCGGCATCACGCTATATGTCCTATATTCATTCCCCAGCTTTGTCGCCGCGTTGATGCTCCAAATTGTCGTGGCCTTGAAGTTCGGCTGGCTGCCGTTGTATGGAATGAAGTCGGACGAGTACGACACGTTCTCGACTGCTGGAAAGGTGTGGGACGTGATCAAGCACTCCATCCTGCCGATCATCGTCTTCACGTACGGCAGCCTGGCGTACTACACCCGTTTCATTCATGCCAACATGCAGGAGGTGATCCGCCAGGACTACATCCGCACCGCCCAGGCCAAGGGGCTGGGCCCGTTCGCGGTGATCGTCAAGCACGCCTTTCGCAACACGCTGATCCCGTTCGTGACCAAGATCGGGCTGAGCCTGCCCGCCCTGCTCAGCGGCTCGGTCATCATCGAGCGCATCTTCAACTGGCCCGGCCTCGGTCAGCTCTACTTCTCGGCGATCCTCGAACGCGACTACCCCGTCATCATGGCGTTGACGCTGCTGTTCTCGGTGCTGACGCTCGCGGGGCAGATGCTGGCGGACCTGCTGTACGCCCTCGTCGATCCGCGCGTACGGATCGAGGACAGCGGCGGGTGAAGAGTAGCTGCGTTCGCCAGAACGCGGGCGAGCAGGACCAGCGTTCGTCTACGCGGAAGACTTCCGAAGTCTTCGGCCCCCGCGAACTCCTCGACAAATCGCCCACCTTCTGGCGAAGGTAGCTACAAGGCCAATCCCGTCCAGGTTCCCCGTCCATGACCGATCCGCTCACCCCGGCCTCACCCCTCGTTCGCAAGTCCGCCGGTTTCTGGAAGGAAACCTGGCGGCGTTTCATGCGCCGCAAGGAGGCCGTGGCGGCACTCGGGATCGTGGGGCTGCTGGCCTTGGTGGCAGCGCTCTCCCCGGCGATTGCTGGCACCAAGCCAATCGTCTGCCAGTACAAGGGGAAGCTCTACTTCCCGGCGCTGAGCTACATCAACGAGTCGTGGGAGAACCCGATCTTCCAGAAGGACAAGTTCCGCAAACGCTACCCGCTCAGCCTCCCCAAGAAAGACCCGCAGAGTTGGGCCATCTGGCCGCTGTCGTTCAATGACCCGTACCGCCGGGTCGAGGACAAGGAGTGGCCCGACCGTCCCGGCAACCCGCGCGGGGACCAGAGCGGACCGACCCGCATGAACTGGTTCGGCACCGATGAAATCGGCGTCGATGTCTTCGCCAAGATGGTACACGGCACGCGGATCGCGCTGCTCGTGGGCTTCGTGTCGATGGGGATCGCGACGGCGATCGGACTGCTGATTGGAGCCATCGGCGGCTACTTTGGCGGTTGGACCGACACCTTACTCAGCCGGTTCACCGAGGTCGTGATGTGCGTGCCAACGCTGGTGCTGATCCTCGCGCTCTGGTCGCTGATTCAGAAGCCGACGATCTGGCACACGATGGTCATCATCGGGGCCACCGGCTGGACCGGCATCGCGCGGCTGATGCGGGCGGAGTTCCTCAAGATCAAGCAGGCCGACTACGTGGCTGCCGCCCGGGTCTCGGGCATCTCGACGCCCAAGATCATCTTCCGCTATATCCTCCCCAACGCCCTCGCCCCGGTCCTCGTGCCGGTCACGTTCGGCATCGCCTCGGCGATTCTGCTGGAAAACTCCCTCAGCTTCCTCGGTTTCGGGGCTCCTCCACCGAACCCCAGTTGGGGCAGCGTCCTCAGCTCCGCCCACGGGAATTACCAACTGTGGTGGCTGACGGTGTATCCGGGTCTGGCCGTGTTCCTGACCGTGCTGGCGTACAACGTGATTGGCGAGGCCCTGCAAGAAGCGACCGACCCGCGTCTACGTGAAGGCGGACGGTGAGATTGAGCCTCGTCGCATCAACATGGCGGAATTCGTAAGAATTCCGCCGAGTGGCTTGTCAGGACTCCAACCTAAACGCGACGCCAGCGAATCGACAAGAATTCTTCCGACACAGAGGAAATCCGCGCAGTTTGGTTGTAGATTGTCCACATCTGGTGCGTTCTTTGCACGGTGGGCCGCTCTGATTCTGGGAGCTGTGCCGAACGGGGTTCTTGCCGACGGACCGAATTCCACTTCTCAACCTCTCGCGAAAATCCCATCACATGTGGAATCTCAAGCGGACATCTGGCGTAGTCGTGGGCTTGGTTCTCGCAGCCGGTTCGCTCGCGAGCGCCGACGACTGGACACGGTTTCGCGGCCCCAACGGCAGCGGCGTGGCTGCGGCGAGTGAGTCGGTTCCGACGGAGTGGGGCGATGACAAGAACCTCGCTTGGAAGCTGGCCTTGCCGGGTCCGGGTTCCAGTTCACCGATTGTGGTGGGCAACAAGGTCTTCTTGACCTGCTTCTCCGGATACGGCGTGGACGGAAACGATCCCGGCACTCTGAGCGACCTCAAGCGGCACCTCGTCTGCATCGACGCGACAAACGGAACCCAGCTCTGGGACAAGAGTGTGGCTGCGACTCTGCCGGAGGATTCGCATTCGCGGATGCTGGGCGAGCACGGGTACTCCAGCGGCACCCCGGTGAGCGATGGCGAGCATGTCTACGTCTTCTATGGCAAGGGCGGCGTGCTGGCGTACGACCTTGATGGGAAAGAGCTGTGGCATGTCAGTGTTGGGAAAGAATCTGGCCCGATGCGGTGGGGTTCGGGAGCGAGTCCG
>JAYTFV010000497.1:0-2924 GCA_043734065.1 Planctomycetota bacterium | reverse complement strand
CGGCAACGCACTTGTTCACACTGGGGGCTTGGCTTCCTACTGAAAACTGAGAACTGACGACTGAAAACTCACCCAGTGTGAAACAGTGCGTTGCCGTGGCTTATCCAGAACTCAGGTTAGAAACACTCGGCCCGTTGAATGAGGAACTCGGCGAGCACTTCCGTGGGATTCATCGACCGGAGATATCGATCGTGGTGGGTGTCGGCAGCGGTCCAGGTCTCTGGCCAGACGCGGAAGTGGTCGTCGTTCGGAAAGGCGATCCCTTCACCCGAGCCTTCCAGTTTGAATCGGTCGGGCGGAATCCAGACCTGAACGCGGGGTGATTTCCAGTCGATCAGCGTCCCTCGGGAATCATCCTACCGGAAGAACAGATGACCGCGTGTTTGCACCAGATGAACCGGCAAGCCCAGCCGCTGACCAATCGCGACATACACAACGGGCATCGACGCACAGGTGCCGCCTTGGCCGCTATCGTCGACGATGCCGTGTATGAAGATGTCTTCTGGGCGGCAGAAGTCGGGATTGAACTTCCGGTCCAGGTGGTAAGCGACGCCGCAATCTTCCTGGAGAACTTGCAGCATGTACCAGCAACAGAGACGACCCAACGAGTTCCCGTAGCTGAACTCCGTGGGGGCTTGACCGATCTGGCGTTCGATCCGGTACAGATGCCGCCAGATTTCACGCTTGCACCGGCTGGCCCACTCATCCAACTTGGCGGACAAGGCATCTTCGTCCAGTGACTTCGTCCCTGGCAACCCGCGCGCCGCCCGCAGATTCATCAAGGCAATGTCACAGCGTCCCAGAGACGAAAGTGCTAGCTTCGTAATCGGTTCAAGCGTTGTTGAATCATCCGCCATCGGCGCCCTCCTCACCGCCATCGGATCGTACCCAGCCGAATTCACCAATACAAGAAGAATGTCAGAACTCTGGACAATCATGAGGATCTGCAAAGGTCGATCGACAGCAGTTCCCCTTCCCGGCAATGGGAAAAACCACCGGAAATCGTCGCCGTTCGGGACAACACTCCCGTCTCCGGGAACCCTCAGTTGCGGGCTGTGGGTCTGTACGTATAATCCAAAGTTGGCTTTTGTGTTGCGACGTTTCCGGCGGGTTCCTTGGAGCCAGCGGTTTGTGAATTGAGGCTCGGATGAAGGCGTTCTTCGAGTGGTTCCGCAATGTCTGGACTGCCATCACCACGGTGATGCAGGGGATGTGGATCACATTGCGGACGATGACGAAAACCTATGAGCGCAAGTCGTTTGCGGAGATCTATGAGTATCCCGAAACGCCCGTCCCGGTGAAGGCCCGCTATCGCGGCTTCCACCGGTTTGACCTCACGGTGTGCATCGGCTGTGAGAAGTGTGCGGTGGCCTGCCCGGTCGACTGCATCTATATCGAGAAGGAAAAGAGCCCCGTCGGCAAGGGGTTCCGCATCAATGGCTTCACGATCGACTACACCAAGTGCATGTTCTGCGCTCTGTGCGTCGATCCGTGTCCAGTCGACTGCATCTTCATGGGGTCGAACTTCGACCTGAGTTGCTACAGCCGCGACGGTTGCATCGTCGACTACGCCAAGCTACCGCTGGAGATCGCGTGGGGCCAGACCTCTTTGAACCCGACAGCTGTGTCGGAATCGAAGGTGCTGTACGAGCCGGTGTGGGTCAAGGGCGAGCCGACACCGTACGACTTCGAGGCCGCCGAACACTGACATTCGTCGTCGCAGAATTCGTCAGAATTCTGCCGTCCGGTGGAAGTCTGACGACTTCCGCTACGTGAGGAACCAATGACCGCCGAACAGAAACCCCAGACCAAGCGTTTCACCCGCGCGGAGGCCCACAAGTCCCTGCCGCTGGTGACGAGCATCGTCCGCGACATCGTGGAGTTGCAGACCGACCTGGATGGGCGACGCGAGCGGCTCGGCGAGTTGCGAGTCATCCGCAAGGGGCCACGTCAACGTGCCGAGACCGACCCCTACGAAGAGGAGTTTCGTCAGATGGAGGACGATCTCCTGACCGATGACGGACGGCTTCGCGGGTACTGTGACGAGTTGATGAAGCTCGGCATCAACCTGCGGGATCCGAAGGCCGGGGCCGTCGAGTTCCCGACCGTGGGCCTCGGCAAACTCGTGTGGCGCCTGGGCGACGCGGATGTGCAAGAAGTGTATGCAACGGGGGCGTAATATCTGTGTCGTCTTTCGCTCCGCGAAAGAACGTCCTTTCGCGGAGCGAAAGGCGACACTCTCGGCGGCCCACATCTCTGGCTGACAACTGAACACTGACGACTGAGAACTCCGAACATGCCCGACCTGAATCTGCACCTCTTGCTCGCCGTCGTGGCCGGGATCAGCTTCATTCTGGTGCCTCTGTTGGCCGGAAGGCTGGTTCGCCCGAACCTGCCTAACGAAGAGAAAGATGCCCCGTATGAGTGCGGTGAGCCGGCCATCGGCTCCGCGTACGTGCAGTTCGACCTGCGGTTCTATGTGGTCGCGCTGCTGTTCATCATCTTCGATGTGGAAGTCGCCTTCTTCTTCCCGTGGGGTACGATCTTCGGCGGGGCGACGCAACTGGCCGACCTCGCCCTCAACGACGCCACCCGCATGGCGATCAGTGACCGTCTACTCGACCTGCCCGCCGGAACGACGACTGCTGAATCGGCCCTGTCCGCTGCGGACGCCCTGTCGCTGAGCTGGCTGAGTGTCCTGGACATCGCCGTGTTCTTCGCGGTACTGCTGGTTGGATTTGCCTATGTCTGGAAACGCGGCGACCTCGACTGGGTGCGGGCGATGGTGGCGCAGTCCAAAGAGACCGCCTTGAAGAAGCGCGAACGCCCGATCATGGCTCCGCTGGAACCGCAACTTGCCAAGTAGGAAAGCCGTGGGATAGGCTTCCAGCCTGTCATGTTTTCACGAGATCATGACAGGCTGG
>JAYTFV010000496.1:0-5758 GCA_043734065.1 Planctomycetota bacterium | reverse complement strand
GAGGGCGGCTCGACGGATGCGGCTTTCTGGCTGACCGCTGATCGCTGATGGCTGATCGCTTCATATTGGTTGCGGCTACGCCGCGCTGGGTATTTCGTGCTTTTCGTGGTTCCCATCTCCTCGCAGGCCACTCGCGGATCAACGGGCGAAACGCTCGATCTCCACCTGCGGGAAGTGCCCGAAGTTCACGATCAGTCCCAGATGCAGACCTGTGGCCTTGAGGTAATTCAGCATCTGGGCCTGATGCTCCGGGGCAATCGACTTCACCGCATTGAGTTCCAGCACGATCTGACTGTGGCAAATGAAATCGGGCCGGTAGGACTGGACCAAGACCTCACCCTTGTAACTCAGCTTCAATTCCGGCTGTGCGACGAACGGGATTTCTCGCAGGCGGAATTCCCGTTCCAAGCACTCCTGATACACCGCCTCCAGAAAGCCACAGCCCATCTCGCGGTACACGTCGAAGATCGCGCCTTGAATCGCATAGACTTCATCCCGGAACAGCAGCTTGTCGGTTGAAACTGTGTTCATGCGATGCTCCTTTGACTGGATGAAGAAGAGGGGAACCACGAAAGGCACGAAATACACGAAAGGGGAGCAGAAAAGCAGTCAGGGCTACGGCAGTTCGCGAATGCGGAGGGTCTTCATGTCGATCGGAGCCCCCTCGCTCTCCAGGCACAGGAACCCGGTGTTCGGCTCGCAGTGGTTCCCGCCGGAGACCTCTTCGCCGTTGACCCACAGGCGGACCTCGCCGTTGATCGCGCGGATGTAATAGTGGTTCCACTTTCCGATCCCCAGGCTCAGGTTTTTGCGGGGGAAGCTGCGCTGGCTGTTGCCGGGGGCCTTGGGTTCGAAGGGAGTCATCTTCGAGGAGCCGACGGGGAACACATCGCCGTTCGTGGTGAACCAGTCGGGCTTCTTGCCTGATTCCTTTTCGAACTGCGCGGCGTAGCCGTGGTCGAGAATCTGGACCTCGATGCCGCCGGGGGGCAACTGGCCCGGCTTGATGTTCTCGAACGCCTTGTCCGGTGCCCAGAGGAAGATCCCCGAGTTCCCGCCCGACTTGTTGTGCCGCCACGTCGCGACCATTTCGAAGTTGGTGTACTTCTTCTTGGAGCGCGTCACGCCGGTCGGGGTGCCGGTGCAGTGGACCTCTTCCCCCTTCCACGTGAACGTTCCCGGATCGGTGTTGAGGAGGTCGAAGTCCGCCTCACCGAGAGTCACCCAGCCAGGGCCGGTGCCATCAATGAATGCTTTGGTGACGACGGCGTCCTCTTCGGCGTGTACAGAGGCAGCCAGGCCCAGAGCCATGACAGTCAATAGTGTGCGGAGCATGAGTTGTTCCTGGAAGGAGTTTGAGAGTCGTGGCGATTGTACGCACTCTCCGATGTCCTCGAAATCGAGGGGCCAGAGAGAGAGCCTCGCGCTGTGTCTGGCGAACATGACTACCGGGCGGTGATCAGCTTGCTGATCGCCTTGAACTCCGGCGTCCCGGCGACTTCGCACCACTCAAACAGAACCGCTTCGACGGTGGTCAGCACCGCTCCGCTAAGTTCCATCCGGCGGAGGGCGATTTGCTTGTCGATCTCTCCTCGGCCCGAGACCGCATCGACCGCGACATGGACCTGATACCCCAGGGCCAGCAGGTCGAGTACCGTTTGCAGCACGCAGACGTGGGCCTCGATTCCGGCCACGACAATCTGGAACGGTTCCTCCGGCCCAGGCGGCAGCCAGCCCAGGCACTCGGTGCAACTGAAGCGGACCTTGGCGGGGCGGTCGACGGCGAACTCGGCGAGTTCGGGGACCGTGGGGCCGAGCCCCTTCGGATATTGCTCGGTGATGTGGGTCGGGACCGAGAGCAGTTGGGCTCCCTGGGCCAGCAGGCGGCAGCGCGCGATCAGAGCCTCGCGATCCGGGAGCGTGGGCATGAACCGCTCCTGCATATCGATCAGCAGCAGGCGGCTGCGGTCGCGACGGAGGAGTTCGGCACTGCGAGCGGGGGGCGAGGTGTCCATCCCCCGATGCTAAGTCGGCGGGAGCGGGTGTGCAATGTGGCACGACGCTCCGCGTCGTGAGTGCCGACGCGGAGCGTCGTCCCACATTCAATGCTTGCCCGCACGGGGCAGCGCAATAGAGTAGAGGATCGTCACGATCCCGACCCCGATCAGCGTGTACGGCAGCCACGGGGCCAACTGAATTGTGCGGACACCCCCCGTGCTGTACGAGATCATCGATAAGACCGGATTCTGCGGCGTGTCGGGCTTGAGCGTGACCGCCTCGACGTAGAACAGCCCGGCTCCCCAGAGGGTCAAGTTGATCCCCACAGCGCTGAAGGCACCCCGAATCATCACCGTCACTCCGTGGACACCGACTGGATCACATCGGGCCTATCGGCGAATGGAGGTTCCGTCTTCAGAAGAAAGCCGAGTGGAGTGCGAGAAGCACTCCAACACTGTGAGAGTGAGCGGACGTATCGTCAGTGAGGGCAGGCTCAAGCCGGAACTCCCACTCCACAGCCCACATTCTGGCGAACGTGGCTACGTGAATACTACTGCCCCGGGAATGCCTCGACGCGGGTCTGTACGGTCTTGGTCTGGGCGAAAGCAAAGCCGTTCCCCATCTCAACAGTCATCTGGACAACCCGTTCCGTGAACGACTCCTTGGGCAGGCCCGTGTCGCGAAAGATCACGCACTGGCCCGTGGTCGAACCACCCAGCACGGTGACGTTGATATCATCACTCTGGACCAGGTTGACCTGGCTGGTCGTCTGGGAGGGAATGATTTCGCCCGTGATTTTGACCACCGCCTCCGCAGCGGTCAGTTCCTGCAAGGTGTACTTGCACTGGACGATCATCGGGATCGGGCGCGTGACGCTGCGGTGCCGGACCCACTCCTGACCGGGAGAGACATCCTGGCCGAAGGGCAGCAGCCCGATCGTGTTGTCCACGAAGTCCGAGATGCCGTTCTCGTCCGACCCGGCCTCCATCCCCATCAGCACCTGCTTCCGCTGAGCAAGCGGCACATGGGCCAGGCAGCGCTCCAGGAACTCCCGAAAGCCAACCACCTCGTTGATCTGGTTGTCCTGACCAATCCAAAACGAAAACCCGTCGTTGATCATGTCGTGGTAGGCTTGGGCCGCCACCGGAATCTGAGCGGGGGGTTTGACCGAGTGATAGACGAGCGTTTGCCCATCCATGGTCTGCTCGAACTCGACACGGTTGTAGCGCACGGCCAGTCGGGTCCGCCCTTCGGTCACCTCTTCCACCTGGATCGCCATCAGCAGCCGCAGCTCCGTACGGATCTGCTGCACGGTGCCATCGCCAGCCGTCTGTACGAGCGTCGTGATGACCTGCTTCTTGAGGGGGAACCGCTCGCCCGGCTGGAGTTGCAGCTTCAACTCGCCACGGGGTTCGTGGGGATTCCGGGAAGCCTGCTGCCCCGAGGCGGTCTTCGGTGTCGAGGACGCTGCCCCGGGATCTTTCTCGGTTCCGATCGAAGACACAGCGGTCACAGCGGTCGCCGCCTTGTCCTCGACAGGCTTCTGGGAATTGCAGCCCGCCACGAGCAGGCCCAGGGCCAGGCAGGACAGGACAGTCTGAAGACGCATCACGGACTCCATTCCGGGGATGAATTCACGAATCGTTGGAGTCCAGGCTTCAGCCTGCTCCGGAGCAGCCTAAAGGCTGGACTCCAACGGGGGGATCATGCCGCCTCGCCGCGGCATTCGTCGTCCGCGCTATCCCCATTCTCGCAGGGGTGGCCCTCGGCGTCGTAGATCAGCGAATAGATGTTGTCAGCGGCCTCATCCAGGTAGGCCCGGATGTTCTCGCTCGACACGCTCTGGATCAGTGCCTCCAGGGACTGGATTACACGGTCCACTTCGGCACTGGAAATTTCCTCGTACTCATCCGAGTTCGAGGCACGATTGTCATTGGTGGGGGGAGGGGTCATGGAATGCTTCCTTGCGGTGTTGGTCTCGCGATGGCCATCGTGGCCATCCGGGGTTACTGGCTCTTGCGAGTTTTTTGGTTGGGCTTCGCAGCCTTGTCGGGCTTCGCAGCTGCCGGTGTCGAGTCGGGTTTGTCAGTCTTGGTTTTCGAAGTCTGGCCACGAAAGATCTGGTCCCAGCCCTGGGAGAACTTCTGGCTGGACCCGGTGTGGACGGTGTATCCGGTCATGGGGTGGGGATCGAAATCGGACGCGGATCGGTCGGGCAGCAACCCATTGCCTCCCGCCCCCGATCCAGGAGGGGGGCAGATTACCAATCCCTCGAATTCACTGCTACAGGATTTCCCGGACTACTGTGCGGTTGAGTGACAGACGCACTTTGTTCGTGTCCGTTCGGCGGTGGACAGGTTGCGCGGGGTGGCCTCGGTTGACCGCTTTGGGTCTACCGGGGCGGCGCAGCCGGAAGAGGTTTGAACATGGTTCGCGTGTGGCATCCCTCTTGTGCCAAGGCACACCGGTAGGCTCCAAAGCGAGCCAACCAGTGCCACCCAACGCCGTTAACCCTTTTTCGCCGCCAGCGTATTCTTCAGGGTTTTGGCTTGCTGGACTTGTTTCGGAGTGGCGGCGACGATGTTTGGCGGACCGGTGCGGGTGTATGGTTTCTTGCGGGGGTAGTCGCGGCTCTGTTTGTTTTTGCGGACGTATTCGTCGACCAGAGCCTCGCGCAATTGCCGGCACAAGGGGCGCGACGGGGCGGCGGGGTGCAGGTAATCCCGCATCAGGCGGCGGAATGCGCACAGCACTCCCGCCATGCTCAAGCGCTTTAAGGGAATCTTCGCGCGTTGCAACTCCACGCACGCGAACAGGCCCATCGCCCACAGGCCCAGCAGCGACCATTCCAGCTCCAGGGCTGCGTTCGCGGCGCTGGCACTCCGCAGCTTGCGACGCTGGAATGTCTGCTTCAGATGTCGATAGAACAGCTCGATCCCCCATCGCTTTTTATCGATTTCGAAGACCTGGGCATCGCTCAGTTCCTCCGGATCGAGAATGCTCGTGAGGAGATCGATCGGGTGCCGCGGCCCCTGCGCCACGATCAGCCGGAACACGAGCGGCGGCTGGTTTTTCTTGGCCGACTTTTCCGGCCAGAGGTAGACGAATCCATCCTTCTCCTTCATGTAGCCCAGCTTCTTTAATAACCGTACATTCGCCCCCACGCGCAGCACGACATGATGACATTTCTTTCGCACCGTGTCGACATAGTCGTGACCCATAAATCCCGCGTCCATGACAAGCAGCGATTTCGGTGGCAGGCTCTTTGTCATCTCCTGCGCATGCGCCCGTTCGCTGCTGTTCGACGGACCGGTCCGCCAGTCCCACGGCAGGCCGGTTCCAATGTGCAGCATGGTCGTGATCCACATCTGCGGCACGTTCGCTTTCTGGGCGTGTGCAGCCTTTGGGGGCTGTGTCTTGCGGTCACGCGGCTTCTTTCCCGAGCGTTCGGGAGAGGGCGAGTAGGCCGCCTCATGCGACTTCGTGCGCGGCAGTTCCAGGCGGCTGCCGTCGACTCCGAAGACCACGAATTCGGCCACGGTCCAGGAGTCGCTCAGCGACTCTCGCAGGCGTCGCCGGTATGCTGTTATTAACAACGGAACGAACACCGCCGTCCAACGCAGGAGAATCTTTATAAACGCCTGATACGAGGTCGCCAGCGGCCCATTTCCCGGCTCTTTCTCTTGCAGATGCGCGACGATCCGCCGCGCCGCAAAAAACCGCTCGCCCAGCGTGCCCTCGTCACTCCACGCCCACAGCA
>JAYTFV010000495.1:0-3963 GCA_043734065.1 Planctomycetota bacterium | reverse complement strand
CGCTCTGCTGCGGAAAGAGTTCGGCGTGGGGGCGACTCCGCTCGACGGGAAGCAGTTACTCCAACTGGAACCGGCCCTCAAGCCGGGACTGGCCGGGGCTTTTCAATACGATACCGACAGCCACCTGCGTCCGAGCGAGCTGATGGCCGCGTGGAAGAGGCGGTTGCTGGAGTTGGGCGTGCAGATTCACGAGAACACCGAAGTCACCGGGTTCGTCGAAGAGGGTGGGCAGATCAAGACGGCCCGCACCTCCCGCGGCGACCACATGGCCGACCAGTTCGTCCTGGCAGCTGGAGCCTGGACGCCCCTGCTGGGCAAAACACTCGGCTACACCCCGCCGATCCAGCCGGGCAAGGGGTACTCCATCACGATGCCGCGTCCGAAGGTCTGCCCGAAACACGCCATGATCCTCGAAGAGTACCACGTCGCGATCACTCCGTTCCAGACCGGCTATCGCATTGGCTCCACGATGGAGTTCGCGGGGTACGATGAGACGCTCAACCGCCAGCGGCTGGGATTATTGCGACGCGGGGCGGGGGAATACCTCGTCGAACCGTTCGCCGAACCGGTCGAAGAAGAGTGGTACGGCTGGCGGCCGATGAGCTGTGACGGCAAGCCGATCATCGACCGCGTGCCGAGGTTGTCGAACACTTTCGTCGCCGCCGGGCACAGCATGCTGGGTGTCTCACTAGCGACCGGCACCGGCAAGCTGCTCGCCGAGATCATGACCGGGGCGAAGCCGCATCTGGACCCGACCCCGTTCCGGGCGTCGCGGTTTTGAGCGAGAGTCCACGCCAGGCCAGCCCCAGGGTTGCAACCTTGGGGCTGGCCTCATCGAGACTGGCCAATGTCTCCCACGTTCCGTAGATTGTCCACGAGTCATGGCACGACCGACCTGTATGCCTCCGCGTTCAATTCAGGCTCGGCCTCGTACTTCTCGCCTCGTATCTCCGTTCCCTCGGGAAAGTCCGCATGAGACTCTGTCTGGCAATATTCTGCTCCTTGCTCCTCACGTTGTCGGTCTCGGCTGAGGAACCGAAGCAGACCCGCGAGCAGAAAGTCCGCGAGGACCGCGAGAAGGTCGAAAAGATCGGGTACTGGATCTACAACGATCTGGACAAGGGGTTTGCCGAAGCGAAGCAGACCGGAAAGCCGCTGCTGGTGATCCTGCGTTGCCTGCCGTGTGAGGAGTGCGTGAAGCTCGATGACGAGTTGATGGACAACGATCCGGAACTGCGCCCCCTGCTGGACCAGTTTGTGCGGGTGCGAGTCGTGGGGACGAATGGTCTCGACCTGTCGCTGTTTCAGTTCGACACCGATCAGTCATTCACCGCCTTTCTGCTGAATGCGGACGGCACGATCTATGGGCGGTTCGGGACGAGGTCGCATCGGACCGATTGGGTCGGCGATGTGTCGTTGGCCGGGATGGCGCGGGCCTTGGAGGGGGCGCTGGAACTGCACCAGAACTTCCCGGCGAGCCAGGAATCGCTCTCCGCCAAGCGCGGGCCGCAGCCGGAGTTTGCCTCACCGGAGCTGTATCCGGCCATGAAAGAGAAGTACACCTCGACGCTGAATTACTCGGGTAATGTGGTGCAAAGTTGTATCCACTGTCACCAGATCGGGGATGCCCAGCGCGATCTGCTTCGCTCGAAGCACGAGGCGATGCCGGAGCAGGTGTTGTTCCCGTATCCGCATCCGAAGGCGATCGGGCTGGTCCTCGATCCAAAGGAGCGGGCCAGCGTGGTTGAGGTGACTACCGACTCGCCAGCGGCCAAGTCGGGATTCATGGCGGGCGACCGCATCGAAACCCTCGCCGGACAGCCGCTGCTCTCGATGGCGGATGTGCAGTGGGTGTTGCACCACGCCGCTGCGGACGGGGCGACGATCCCGGCCATCGTGCGTCGCGGCGACGAGACGTTGCCGCTCGACCTGAAACTCCCAGCCGGTTGGCGGCATCTGGACAACATCGCCTGGCGGGTGAGTTCGTGGGGCCTGCGGCGGATGGCGACGGGGGGGTTCTTCAGTGAGGCCATGAGTCCCGAAGACCGGAAATCCGCCGGAATCCCCGAGACCGGCATGGCCCTCAAGATCAAGCATGTCGGTCAGTACGCCCCTCACGATGCGGCCAAGCAGGCGGGTTTGGTCACCGGGGATGTGGTCGTCGAATTCGATGGCCAGACCGATCTCGTGCGGGAGTCGGACCTCCTCGCGTACGGCGTCACGAAGCACTTCCCCGGGGACCAGATCAAGGTCAGTATCCTCCGCAACGGGAAGCCGCTGCAACTGACGGTGACGATCCGGCAGTGATGCTGAGGAAGCGATCAGCGATCAACGATCAGCCAGGCGAGCCGGAGTGCGTCAGCACCCGGATGATCGCAGTGACCCCTCGGGGGTCGATCTGGAGCCCGAGTGGAATCCTCTCGAACCAAACTCTTCATTCCGATCGTGCTGATCGGCCTGCTCGCCGCGTGGTACGCCATCGCGCGGCGGGCGAGTGATTCACTCGTCGTCTATTGCACGCACGATCTCGTCTACGCCGAACCGGTGTTCGAGGAGTTCACGCGACGGACCGGGATCAAGGTCACAATCGTCGGCGACACGGAGGCCACGAAGTCGCTGGGCCTGATCGAACGGCTGCTCCGGGAAGGGGACCAGACCCCGTGTGATCTGTTTTGGAATAACGAAGTCCTGGGCACAATTCGGCTCCAACGGCACGAGTTGCTCACGCCGTATATCGGACCGGTCTCAGCGCGGTTTCCCGAGCGATTCAAGGACCATGATGGACACTGGCATGGGTTCGCCGGGCGGATGCGGGTGTGGATCGTGAGGGAGGGGTTAGAGGTGAGTGGTGAGTGGGTAGAGAGGGGCCTAGGGCCTAGGGGGCAGGGCCTAGGGCCAGAGGGAACATCTGTCGCTCAACCGTCAACCCTCAACCCTCAACCCTCCCCCTCCGACACTCAACCCTCAACGCTCAACCCTCAACGATCCCCTCAACCCTCTTCCCGCATGGCGATCGCCATGCCCCTCTATGGCACGACTTTTACGCAGTTCGCCATGCTCTGGCACCTCCACGGAGCGGGGCAAACTCAGTTGGAACATCTCGAACTGGTCGAACATGGGTGCCGGTTCGTGGCGGGGAATGCGATGGTCCGCGACATGGTGGCCGGGGGGAGTTGCGATATCGGCATGACCGACACCGATGATGTCTTCGCCGCTCGCGATGCGGGTTACAAGGTCGATATGCTGCCGATCCGCATTGATGGAAAGACGCTGTGCATCCCGAACACGGTGGCACTGCTCAAGAGTTCGGATCGGCCCGATGAGGCGCGGCGGCTCTTGGAGTATCTGCTGTCGGAAGAGGTGGAGTTGCAACTGGCGAAGACCGCCCGGCAGATCCCTCTCGGAGCGGTGCCTGCGGAAAAAATCCCCGAGGAGGTCCGTCCGCTCGTGCAATGGGCGAGCGAGTCGTGGAACGTCGCCGATGCAGCCGACGTGGCCGGGGCTTGCCTGGAGTGGCTCAAGTCGGAATACGCCCGATGAGCTACGAGGCCGCCGTCGCCTGGTCGATTGTCAGGAGCCTGCTCGCCGGGGCGTTATGTCTGGAGTTCGCGCGTAGGACGGGCCCTTTGGCCCGTCCGGACGGGCCAAAGGGCCCGTCCTACTTCCTGCTCTTCGTCCCGTTCTTCATGCCGGGGCTGGTCGTCGGGTACGCCTACCGCAATGCGTCGCTCTCGCTCGTGCAGACGCCGCTGCTCAACGAACTGTTGTACCTCGCCATCGTGGTGGCACAGTTGACTCCGGTGGTCGTGCTGGCCTTGGAGTGGCTCCCGCCTGCGGCACTCGGGCCATCGGGAGATTTTCTGCTAAAACTCGCCCAGCAGTCGGGGCGGAAGGTGTCTCTCGGCGAACGACTCCGGGCGACGCTCGCGGGCGAGCTCCCTCGGCAACTCACAGCGGCCGCCC
>JAYTFV010000494.1:0-6931 GCA_043734065.1 Planctomycetota bacterium | reverse complement strand
ACCCTCCCGACCCCCGCCCGTCTTGCTCCCGACTCCCGACTCCCGTCCCCCGACTCTCCTCTCCCCCCGCATTGAGAACGATGTGGCCTGCACCGTGTGCGGGTGCGTCTGCGACGATCTGTCGTTGCACTTCGAGGGAGATCGGATCTTGCGAGTCGAGCGCGCCTGCTCACTCGCGGAACCGTGGTTTGCCGCCGTGGCGAACGCAGCACCCCCCTTGGCCTTTGTCGGTGGGCAATCGACCAGCTTGGATCAAGCGCTGTTCGCCGCCAGCGAGATCCTCTCTCGCAGCCAGGCCCCTTTGATCTACGGCCTCTCCCGCAGCAGCACCCCCGGACAGCGAGCCGCGGTCGAACTGGCGGAGAAACTCGGAGCCACAATCGACACGACCGCCTCGATTTGTCACGGTCCCTCGATCATGGCGATTCAGGCGGTCGGCGAGTCGACTTGTACGCTCGGCGAGGTCGCATATCGTGCGGACCTCGTCATCTTTTGGGGAGCCAACCCCGCTGTCAGTCACCCCCGGCATTTTGAGCGGTACTCGCTCGAACCGTGCAGTGATGTCTTACCCCAGGGGCGAGCCAGTCGGCGAGTGATTGTCATCAATCCCGTTCCCAACGAAACGAGTGACATCGCTGACCGATATGTGGCCCTCCCCGCAGGCCGCGATTTCGAGTTGATCTGGCAACTGCGAGAACTGATTCGCGATCCAGCTGCGGTCGTCACTGGCGATCTGGGCATCGCAGAAGCCGATCTTCGCTCTCTGGCCGATGAGTTCAAGGCGTGTCACTACGGAGTCGTGTTCTTCGGGCTGGGACTCGCCCAAAGCCATCTCGGGCATGTTGCCGTCAGCGGGTTGTTGGAACTCGTCGCGGACTTAAACGCGCAGACGCGGTTCGCGGCCCGTCGCTTGCGAATCCCCGGCGATGTGGCCGGAGCCGATAGTGTCCTCTGTTGGCAAACCGGCTTCCCGTTTGCGGTCAATCTGGGGCGGGGATATCCCCGCTACAACCCCGGAGAGTTCTCGGCACAGCAACTCCTGGAACGCGGTGAAGTCGACAGTTGCGTGTTGATTGGTACGGAGAGCCTGCGCGAATTCAGTCCGGAGGCCAGGCATCATCTCGCCTCAATCCCAACCATCATCCTGGAGTATCCTCACATCGAATCGCAGATTGCCGGCGATGTCCGGTTCACCACGGCGGTGTACGGCATCCATGCCGCCGGAACCGCCTACCGCATGGACGAAACTCCAATCCCTCTTCGACAACTGTCCTCCAGTCCGTATCCCACGGATGAAACCATTCTCCGGGATCTCCTGTTGCGGCTGCGCTGATGACGTCGAGTGGAACAACCTCCATGCCAGACGCTCTCCCTCAAACACAGATTGCGTCAAATCGAAGGTCCGGAGATAATGTCGGGTCGCTGCCAGCGGAGCCACGGATACCTCATCGGACCGTTCTCGCCCCGGCCTGACCAGCACCTCCACGGATGGCAGGATGCCACTGCGTCAGACCTTGCAATGGATGCTCATTCTTCTCGCCACGATTGTGATCGTGGGCGGTGGAGGTGTCATCTGGCTGTGGAGTCGCAGCGAGACCCTGCTGAAGACGGAGATCACTCAGCGGCTGGAGCAGATGGCTCCCGATCTGCCCATCGAGTTTGAGAAAGCTTCGCTCGAAACGGATGGGCGTGTCCGGTTGACGGAGATCAGTCTCCAGTCTCCCGACCGGGCCTCGACACTGCTCAGGCTGCCCGAAGTCTTGGTTTATCCCGACCGGGAGTTGCTGGTCGAACATCGCCAGATTTCCATTCTCAAGGTCGTCCTGAATCGCCCCCAGATCACGCTCGAACAGTCCCCGGACGGAGGGTGGAGCTTCCAGGGCTTGAAGCTGCCTCAACCCGGTGGGATGGCTTGGCCCGAGGTGCAACTGTTCGATGGAGAGATTCTGTTGCGGGCCCATCGCGAAGCTCTGCTCCCCGTCGAACTGCGCCTGACGAATCTCGATGCGCACCTCAAGCCGACAGCCAAAGGGCAGTGCGAGATCAAGGGGCACGGCGACCTGGATCCGATCGGCCCGGTCGAGATCGAAGGCGAACTCGACACCACCACCGGTCGCTGGAACATCCGGGGACGCGCCCGGCGCATCTCGGCGGGAGACCAGCTGATCGGCGTGGCCGCGGATCTCTCCCCAGCGGTCAAGACGCAGGTCCACACGCTCACGCAATCGGTCCGCGAGAAGACGCGCAACCCGGCGTTGCAGTCGCTGGGGGTACGACAAGCCGATCATGGCGCTGACGTGCAAACGGCCTCGCTAGAACTGGACCCTCACGATCCCCATCACGACCAGTCTCTGCTTCCCCGCATCGGGCTGCGGGCCGATCTCGACCTCAAATGTGTCGTCGCCTGCGAGGGCTTCGGCGAACCGATCGACTACGCTGCGGACCTCAAAATCGAGAACGGTGAATTGACGGACCTGTTCCCGATTCCCCTCTATGAGGTCTCGGGGCGCGTGCAGCTCGATCGGGAGCGGGTCCAGATCATCAACCTTAAGGCCGCCAACGGCGACAGCCGGTTGACGATCAACGGCACACTGCCTCTCAACGGCCATCTCGCAGTTCCGAATCTGGAACTGCACGCCGAGAATCTGCCGGTCGATCGCCGCATCCGCAAGCTGACCCCGGGCACGGAGAAGTTGTATGACCTGTTGCAACCGGAGGGGCGGTTTGACATCGATTTAGCCTATGCCCCGGGGGCATCACCGCCGGTGGTGTTGAGGGAATTCCGCGTCCGCGACGGGAGCCTGCTGCATGACTTGTTTCGCTATCCGGTGAAGTCGATCACCGGAACCATCGTGCAGGACGGGGACAAGTTCCTGTTCAACATGCGCGGCCTGGCCTCGGGGCACGAGGGGACGCTGACCGGCTTCATGCGTGGCCTGGGCCCCGACCTGGAGGCCGACTTGCGAATTCAAACGACACAGGGGCTGCCGATCGACGATGTGCTGATGGCCGCGTTCGACACCCCCAAACTCAAGTCCATCGCCGCCACATTGCGGGCTTTGCAGATTCGCGGCGAGGGAGACTTGGATGTCTCGTTCCGGCGTACTCCGAAGACCGGGCCGAAGTTCCTGACATTCCTCACCGCCGATGTCCGGAACAGTGAAGTGAACTATGTCCGCTTTCCCCTGTTACTGAGCCAAGTCTCGGGGCGGATCGAGCACAATCCGCTGAAGGGTAACATCTGGCACTTCAAGAACATCAAAGGCACGCGCGGCGAGACCCGCGTCACTGGCGTCGGAAAATACGAGACGAAAGACGGCCTGGGGCAGCTCGACCTGCTCTTCGACGCCTTCGATGTGCCGATCGATGCGTCGCTCAAGGCGGCCTGCCTCACGGCCACCGATAAACTGCAACAGGTCTGGGACCAGTTCAATCCCTCGGCGGGGATGCTGGAGTTTCAGAAGCTTCAGATTCAGTGGTCGCCGGGACAGACACCGCGGATCACGCTGCCCCTCATCAAGGTCCAGGGGGCCGCGATCCAACTGGCGTGCGTTCCCTATCCGCTCGATCGGGTGTCGGCCACGCTCAGTTGGGATGGAGAGGCCGCTGTCGTCGAGCAGGCCGAGGGGTGGCACGGGTCGACGTTCGTCGGAATCAGCGGCACGACGGACAAGCCGGTGCCCTACTTTCAGCTCAACCCCGCCGCTGGGATCGACTGGCGGTTGCACCTTCCCGAGTTGACCATTCGCCAAGTCATCGCTGACGAAGAGCTGAGGGCAGTCCTCCCCGATTCGATCCGCACGACGGTCGAGCAGCTCGATCCGCACGGGCCGCTCGACCTGGATGTGTCGCTCGACCTCAAGCAGTACCGCGCCCCAGAGCCACTGGTCACGGCCAGTTTCCAGATCGACGCCACTCTCCACGCGAACCGGCTGAATGCGGGCGTCACTCTCGACCAGGCGACCGGACACATCGTCCTCATCAATGGCACCTGGGACGGCCAGTTGGTGACTGCGGAGGGGTACGCCAATCTCGACAGCGTGAAAATCTGGGACATGCCGCTGCAGCAGTTGGAGGGACCATTCTGCATTGTGGGCCATCGCATCACGGCGGGCAAACCGCCCGCAGGCAGCCGTCATCCGTATTCCGACGCGAACCCTTATGCCCAGCACGAGGTGACGGCCCGCTTGTATGACGGAAAGGTCAGACTCAATGCCGAAGTGGTCGTCGACTCGAAGAGCGCGCTCAACACCAAATACGATGCGGAGATCAAACTCGAAAACGCCATGCTGGAACAATGGGCCAAAGAGCAGGGTTCCCGCGAACGCCTGCGCGGGCCGGTCAACGGTCGGCTGGCCTTTCACGGGCAAGGGCCGTCCCCGCTGGCCGTCGAAGGCGTCGGTTATGTGCAGGTCACCCAGGCCCAGCTCTATGAACTGCCCGTCCTCATCAAGGTCTTCGCACTTCCCAACTTCCGCTCTCCCGATGACCAGGCCTTCAAGTACGGTTACGCGGATTTCCAAGTCCATCAGGGGAGCTTCGACTTCTCCAGGATCCAACTGGTCGGCGACGCGATCAGTCTGGTCGGGCGCGGGTCGGTGGGGTTCGCCGGGGATCAGGATCGCCGCATCCACTTCGATTTTTACACCGATGCCAGAAACCGTGTCCCGGTCTTGGAACCGCTGATCCAACGTATCGCCAGCCGCTGGGTGTGGGTCCGCGTCGATGGCACGATCGACAATCACAAGGCGGTCATGCAAGCCCGCGTCCCCATCCTGGACGATGTCCTCAAAGGACTGATGAAGGGCCTCGATAACGGACAATTCCAGAACCCCCCCGCGGCTGCGACAGGGCCCGCGCGGCCCCTGCGGTAAACTTCCGTCGCCAAGTTCGCCAGAATGGGTACAGACTTCCGAAGTCTTCGCCTCACCGGGACCCCCATCAACCATGTCGCCCCATCCTGAATCGGTGGACCACCTGTACTGCTTCGGCTGCAACGCGAGATTTCGCTCGACGGATGCACGACGCATCTGCCCGCGCTGTGGCCATCCGGCGGGGGAGGACACGATCACCTCCAGCGGACCGACCTTCCTGTGGAAGAGTGCCGACCTGTGGGCCAGTCGACAACCGCACCCGCAGGCTGCCGAGCCGGTCGATCTGACCCAGCTGATCGGACAGCAGTTGGGCGATTACGAGATTCAGTCGCTGCTCGGTCGCGGGGGCATGGGTTATGTGTTCCTGGCTCGGCATATGCATCTGGACCGGGACTCGGCGCTGAAGATCCTGGCCCCGGAACTGATCGCCAAAGACCCGGAGTACCTGGACCGCTTCCTGCACGAGGGGCAGGCGATGGCGGCGATGCAGCATCCGAACATCGTGTCGGTCTACAACATTGAGCGCATGGGGGACTTTCACTGCCTCGACATGGAGTACGTCTCGGGCCGATCGCTGCAACATTTGATTCGCGACCATCGGCTGCCGACCGAGCGGATCCTGTTTCTCGGAGCGGAAATCGCTCGCGGTCTGTCGGAAGCCCACCGCGAGGGCATCCTGCACCGCGACCTGAAGCCCGACAACGTGCTGATGACCCTCAGCGGCGTCCCCAAGATCGGCGACTTCGGGCTGGCCAAGCGGCTGACCCCCGGCGAGCGGACCCAACTGATCCCGGCGGGGACCCCGCACTACATGGCCCCCGAGTTATTTCAAGGCGGCCAGCCGACTGCCGCCACCGATGTGTACGCCCTCGGCGTGTGCATGTTTCAAATGCTGGCGGGGCGAGTCCCGTTCGCCGAGCCGGGGATGAATGCCCTCATCAGAGCAGTCACGTCGCAGCCGGTTCCGAACCTGCGGCTGATTCGGCCCGACATCCCGCTCGAAATGTCCGAGGTCATCCACCAGATGCTCGACAAAAGTCCCGGCAATCGACCGCAGAACGGGATCGAAGCCGTGGCCTTGCTCGATGCGATTATCGGCGGGTTGCCCGACTTGCAGACCCTGGTCGACGAGGCGTTCGACTTCGAGCCGCATGTTCTCTGGAAGCCGATCAGCGGGGCATTTGAACTCAACGTCAAGCTGCCGGGGAACCGCCACCAAATCGTGTGGATCGAATCGACCGGGACACAGGCCCGCGAGAAAGTGCTGAAAATCTACTCCCGCTGCTGCCCGGCAGTGCCGCAGTATTATGAGAAGGCCCTGCGGCTGAATGACGTGATCACCCACGGCGGGCTGCTGCTGCACGACATCGACGGCGTGCCGTGGTTCGTGATGCAGAACTGCTACCCGCGCTTCACCGTCGACGCCGAGGAGGTCCGCCGCAGCGTCCTGGAGATCGCGTTCCATGCGGATGCGATTGAGAAGGAATTGACGGGGCAGGACCGGAATTGAAGCGATTGTGGTTCGACGCTCCGCGTCGAACGTCACGACGCGGAGCGTCGTACCACATGGCGTCGTGCCACATTCACTTCGTCTCGACCGTGATCGCCATCGTCACCGGAGCGGTGCTGTCCTTGTCATTCTTGAGCAGTTCGATCTCCGTCACCACGGCAGTGCGTTTCGGCTCGATCTTGAGATACCGCACCTGCTGACCGCCCTTCATCGAGTAGGCGAACTTCGAATCCGGCACATCGACCCGGCGGATGTAGTCGGCGAAGTGGACGCCGTTCTTCAGCTCGTGGTCCTCGGTCTGCCCGTCGGCGTACTTCAGACGCACAATCATCGAGACCGACTTCTCCTGAGTCGCCGGGAAGCCCCAACCGCTGATGAGGCCCAGCATATGGATCGCCTTGACGGTCGAGTTCACCGGCAGCTTGACGCTGTGGGGCATGTGCGGGGCTCGGTCGCCGCCAGGGCCGTGCAGCATGACGGCGTTGGCGATGCGGTCGCCTTGCGGGTCGATGAGTTGGAACGGGATGCCCTCGAAAGTCTTCGGCTC
>JAYTFV010000493.1:0-4117 GCA_043734065.1 Planctomycetota bacterium | reverse complement strand
GCGAAAGGCGACACTCCCGTCATTCACCGTCCTCGCGACGGCCATCGCGCTCTTCGCCGTCACGTCCCTCCCCGGCCTCATCCCAGCGGTGCAATCCCTCAAGGCCCCCAGCCCGCAAATCGCCAGCGAGGCCGACTTCCTCCAAGTGGCCGTGCGGCTCTCGCACCACCTCGACCCGCTGACATTCCCGGTCAGGGCCTGGCGCGATTACGGGCTGCTGCTGCTCGTGCTGGTCTTGATCCGCACTCGCTTGACCCAGCGCCGCGAGGCCCTCGCTCGACTCGAATACTGGATGCTCGCGGCGTTACTGATCGCCGCCGGAGGTGTCCTCGCTGCGTGGGGGCCGCGACCGCTCAAGGAGATGCCGCTGTGGGCACTGCGGGTCAAGGCGATCAAGCTCTACCCGTTTCGACTGGCTGACACGCTGGTCCCGCTGACCATCTCCTTCACGGTCGCAGCGGTCCTCTGGCAACTCGTCGAGGAGCGGCTCACCGCCTGGCGGCGTCCGACGGCGATCACGGCTCTGGTCATCGTCGCTCTTCAGATCGCCTTCCGCGTCCCGACACTTGACAGAACACTCGACCAGCAACCCGCCGCTGTGCAGGCCGACTGGTTGGCCGCCTGCGATTGGATTCGCGAGCACACGCCGAAAGACGCGGTCCTCTACGCGACGAACGACAACTGGTCTCTCCGCTGGTACGCCGAGCGGCCCGAATACTTCTCGTTTAAGGACTGCCCGCAGGACGCCGTCTCCATCATTGAGTGGAATCGGCGAAACTTGGTGATCTACCAATGGAAGCTGCGGGTCTTTGCCGATGGCCGCGTCTCAGCGGAGGAACTGGCTCAACTCCGCAAGGAGACCGGGATCACGCATCTCGTCTGCGGGCGGTTTGGCCCGTTGGATGGGAAGCCGGTGTTTGGCTCGGCGAATCTCTGGGTGTATGAGTTGTAACGGATGTTGCGTCAATGATCGAGCAGCGAACACCCTCATCGGACAATCATTTCGAAATCTGCAGACCGTTGCATTGGATGTATTCATGAACTCTGTTTGGGGAGATTTCCACCGTCTGGGCCAGATGCCAGTCGTGTCTCTTGTCGAATGCGATGTACCATCCTTCACATTGATCGCGTTTCACGACGTAGACCATAACGATACCCCTGCCGGTCGATGTCGTGTTCCCCGAAAACCACGCGTAGAGGGTGTTCCCTGGCAAAGTCCGGTGGATGTTGTCGTGGCTCGGACGACACTCATGAAGTGAAGTGGACTCTTCCCGATACTCGAACGACTTCGATTCCCTGAACCGGTACGATTTGGCTGACAGTATGCGATGCGGATGAAACGGGGGAGGCGTCAACGGTCCTTTGAGGCTCCGGCTTCGAACGCCCGCTACACCGAGTAGTTTGCCGCAGAACCCGAGCCATCTTGGTCCGAACCAGTGATCCACATGGACAAGTACGATGTCCGTCAAGCCATTGAAGAGGGCTGCACCTGCGATCAACTGACCAGCGAGATCGAGGAATATCGGGTCGTCATCCACGTTGCGATCAAGTTCGAGCATTACATCCTCCCGACGATCAGTTCGTATGTTGTGAATGTGTCAGCCGTTCAGCAGTGGACACCAGTGAGAGTAAGCTGGTTCACCCAGAAACATCTTTCACTGTAAACCAAGGTCTGATAGGTGAACTGCAATACGTCACTGGCCCTCAACCGGTCGGAGGCTTGTCCGTTACTCCTCTTCGTCCGTGAACTCCTCCGGCTCCGCCGGCGAATAGCTCAAGCTGCGGGCGAAGGCTTCGCTCCAGGGCTTGTCCTTGGGGTCGTCGAAATAGATCGAGACTTGCAGGTAGCTCCCCTCGACGACGGCAAACGCATACACCGCGAACCGGCGGCCTCCGTCTTCGAACTCCACGAGGCGATACGCATACCGGTAGAGTTCGTCGTCGTCGCTCTCGAACAGATCATCCCGGTCAGGCGAGGCCTCGGATTTGACCAGCGCCATGATCTCCTCGCGCGACGGCTCATCGCCATCGCCCCAGCAGTCGATCCAGATCGTTCGTCCCGCCTTGGCAAACACCAGGCTGCCCTCTTCGATCCACTTTTCGTAGGTCGAGTCGACATCGACGCACCAGTCAGGAGTAATTCGCCGCATCCGCCCGCATTCCGTTTCGTGAGGTCCACCATCTTGCTTCGCGCTGGTGAAGGCTACGGAGTCCGCAAGGGAAGTCAACCCGAGGCTGGCGGTGAGGAGGCACCCCGGGGGACATTTATGCCCGTCAGCCCCCCGGCCAGCGAAGTGCGTGCAAGTTGCCGAGAAAGACTCTAAAACACCCCGTCCCAGACAACACGTGAGACACGACCCCCAGCCACAGAGCCCTTTGATGCCGACCGGAAACTGGATTCGAACCACACTCGGGACGCATCTGGTCGAAGCCTGGGTGCCCACGACTCGCACCCGGGCGGAGGCGATTCTGTGCCTGCACGATCTGGATGCGGTCGCCCCCTCGCAACACGCGAACTGGCGGGGGATTTTGGAAGCATCCCCGGTCCCTGTGATCTGCCCGCTGGCCGGTCGCAGTTGGTGGCTCTCTCTTCCGACCGCCGAATTCCCCGAGGGAGGCCCGCTGGGGTGGGTCCGGTCGCAGGTGGTTCCCTGGATCGAGCAGACCTTCCAGGTGCAGCCGCCTCGCATCGGCCTCATCGGTATCGGCATGGGAGGCAGCGGGGCGCTCAACCTCGCCTATCGCTCCGCGCGTCAATTCCCGGTCGTGGCAGCGATCTCCGCATCTGTGGACTTCCATCGGTATCAACCGAGCGAACCGGCATTGAGCGAGGTGTTCGAGTCGGTCGAAGCCGCCCGGCAGGAGACGGCGACGCTGCACCTGCACCCGCTGAACTGGCCGCTGTTCCAGCGGATCGCGTGCCATCCGGCGGACCCGTTCTGGTACGAGGGGTGCGAGCGCCTGGCCAGCAAACTCGGCTCGTCCGGCATCCCCTTTGATCGGGAATTCGGCACCGTGCCTGCATTCGAACGAACACATTACGAGAGCGAGCAGTTGCGACTCTCTGTCGAATACGTCTTTCAGAACCTGCCATCGGCAGCGCTGCAACTCGCCGTGGTCTGATGGGAATGCACCACCGGCAAAATCTGCCGGACTGGGGTGACTTTGCGTATCTTGCCGATTATGCTTCACTTGCCAAATGCGCAGATTCCCTGGCAGTGGATGAGTGGGTCATCCACTGCGACTACAGACAGCCAATTCGGCGAGGGGGCCTGGGCTTGTTCAGGAGTGCGATCATGTTCAAAGCAGCTGTGTTGAGTGTTCTCGGATTGGTCGCCGGAATGTCTGGCACCGTTGCCCAGGCCCAATTCTTCTACTCGCCAGTCGGGTACTCCTACTCGGGCTACTACCCGATGCGTGCGGTCTACTCGGCCCCGATTGTGGTCGGCTTGGCCCCCCGCTACTACGCAGCTCCGGTGATCGTCTCCCGTCCGGTGTATGTCTCCCCGATCGTGCAGACGGTCTACTCGGCACCGGTCTATTCGTCCCCCGTCTACACTTCACCGGTCTACTCGGAGCCGACCTACGCCTCTCCGATTTCGACCGCGTCGTACCAGTCTGAGCCGACGCCGGTCTACAGTCAGCCCATCTCCTACTACGCCCCGGCTCCGGTCTATGTCGCTCCCGCCCCGGTGGTTGTCTCGAGTGCCATCTACGCTCCGTCCTACGGGTATCAGTCGTTGAGATTGGGACCGTATTCCTCGACCTACCGGGATCAAGGCTACGGCTATTCGGTCTACCAGCGGTCCACCCCGTTCCGTACCGTGACGCGAGTTCGCGGCTGGTAGTTCGCACTGACATGTTGAGCAATTCCTCCCACAGCCCTCGATTCATCGAGGGCTGTGAGCATTGAGAGGAATGTTGAGCGACGGGAGTCGTCCTCTCCCGTCCTGCCCCCAACTCCCGACCCCCGACTCCCCATGATTGGTCTCGGCGTTGTCGGGTGCTAATAGAGTTCCGAAGTCTCCGAAGTCTCCGAAGTCTCCGAAGACTTCGGAAGTCTCCTCCGGTGTTCAACGCGGGTTCCGGAAGCCCGCGTTCTGGCGAACGCAGCTAC
>JAYTFV010000492.1:0-5743 GCA_043734065.1 Planctomycetota bacterium | reverse complement strand
GCGAAAGGCGACACTGGCCCGCGTGGCGGCGTACAAGCCGGTCTGCTCTGGAGCGGTGTCTGTCGGCGATTTCTCCGAAATCGCTGGTGCGACGCTTTACGTCGAGACTCACGACGCGGAGCGTCGTGCCACGATGGGGCCGACTTGGCCCGACATCGAGTCCCTCTACGCGGCCACGAACGCCGTCTTCCCGCGCGAGCGCCTTTGTCCTCAAACCTTCCTCGCCCCGCTCAGTCCCCCGGCAGCTGCGGCTCTGGAAGGCCGCGAGGTGGACGAGACGCTGCTCGTCGCAGGCTATGAGTGGTTGGCCGAGCGGGCGGAAATCGTTCTCGTCGAGGGGGCGGGCGGGTTCTACTCGCCGATCTCCACGAACTGGCTCAACGCCGACCTCGCCGAGCGAATCGGCCTGCCGGTATTGATCGTGGCCCCGAATCGACTGGGGACGATCAACCACACGCTACTGACGATTGAGGCGATTCGGCAACGTGGATTGACCGTGGCGGGCGTGGTCCTCAACCGGTTGACCGAGACAGACGACCCCTCGACCGCGACCAATGCTGCCGAAATCCAACACCGGGGGCGGGTCCGTCTCTGGGGCGAAATCTCGTTCACTTCTCCCTCAGAGTTGCAGACGAGTCGTCTGCCGGAGAGTATGGTTTATGAACTGCGGCGCTTTGGCTCCGAAGTCGACGGCTGACATTGGTCCCTCAGCTGTCCCTACGCACTCCCTAGATAGACACTCCATGACCGCCAACGGTGACGGCCTGAACTTCGATTTCCTCGACGAACGCGCAGCGGCCAAGACACCGTTGCCGGCCCCGTCCTCCCCGCCCATGAATCCGCCGAAAGAGGTGGCGGTGTCGGGCGGGGTCTTGGACGATATCAATCTGGATGTTGCCGACGACGGTGCTTCGAGTTCAATCTTCGACGATGTCCCGCCTCCCTCCGCGAAATCGGGGGACAAGACTCCCGATGCGGATCCCAATGTCTCGGAGGGAGACACCGCATTTCTCGTTCGCGGGCGGGCAGAGATTCAAGACTTCACCGAGGACTTTGGGGCCGGACCAGCGCTGGAATCACCGGCAGACGAACCCGCTGAGGCCCCCGCCGAGGAGGTGGTCGATCTCAGTTCCGGGCTTCCGGAATCGACCGGGACTCCGAACGTCCCCGCTCCCGCTCCCTCGCTGCAGAATCCGCTCGGCGGGCTGTTCATCAATGATGTCATCAACGCGGACGCTCCCGCTCCGCCCTCTACCGTCACGTCCCTGTCGGATACCGTCATCACCGAGTTCTTGTTACCAGCTCGGGTGTCCCCCCAGTCGGAGTCCTCGCCGCTCCAGAAACCCGTGGAACCCGCCCCGGTAGCAACTCCCGAGATGGACGATACTCACGTCACCGCCGAGGCTCCGGAAGTCTCGCTGGTTGGCCTGAATGACTCCGGAATGTCGCTGTCGTCGGTCACCTCGGGGACAGCAACACCCACACCCCCCAGGACTGCGGCGAAGGCAACTCCGGCAGCGGGAGGCAACCGGCTGCTGCTCATTGTGATGGGCGGGTACGCTCTGGCCGTCACGGCGTTGTGCGTCATGCTGCTGAGCATGCTGGCCAAGGCGCGAGAGGCGAGCCAACTCGAGAGCTTGCCAGATCTGAAGCCAATTCCCGCGGGCAAGGTGGCCATCTACAAGACCAGTGCCGATCTCCCCGCGGGGCACACCTTGAAACTCGGAGAACACCAGCGATACGGCAATCTGCGGGTCGAACCGCTCAAGGTCACGCGCAGCCCGATCCGCTTTCAGCACTTCTCGAAGAGTGAAGACTTCAAGGACTACGAGACATCCCCGGTCCTCAAGCTGTGGGTCAAGTTCACCAATGAATCGCAGGAGCAGGCGTTTGTCCCGCTGGATGCGGACCTGATGTTCCGCCGACATCGCGATGCCCAGGACACTGTGCGGTCCAATAACTTCCTCGTGCAGCAGCCGGACAAACCCCGCAGCTTTCCGCTGGTGTTTGTCTACGATCAACAGGAATCCAACGATTGGGATATGGCCGGTCAGCAACTCGGCAAGGAACTCCAGCCGGGCGAGTCTGTCGAGACCTACATCCCGACCACGGAAGAGGGGATCGACCGCCTCAAGGGGGCTCTGCTGTGGAGAGTCCAACTGAGGAAGGGTCACTCCGCCAAGGGGAATGGCGTGACGACATTGGTCGAGGTGGCGTTCACGGCGGATCAGATTCAGTCCGAGGGGACGTGAGGACCGACTCTCGGATTGTCGTATTTCGCTCCGCGAAAGAGCGTTCTTCCGCAGAGCGAAAGACGACGATCTTTTCAGCCCCACACAGAACGTCCCCGCCATCGATCATGACCCTCACTCATAGGAGTCCCGCGATGCCTCTCGATCTCGACCGCCGTCAGTTCCTGGGCACCAGCGCCGCCGTCGCGCTCGGAGCCTGTGCCGGTTCGCTCCCCGCAGTTGATCCGCCCAAACGGCCCAAGCTGAAGATCGCGGTCAAGTATTCGATGATCGAGATCACGGGGGACGAGCGGGCGAAGATCGACCTCATCAAGAAGCTCGGGTTCCAGGGGGTCGAGATCGACAGCCCGAGCGGGATCAACCTGCCCGCATTGAAGGCGGCGTGCGAGGCGACCGGGATCGTGATGCACGGGACGATCGACTCCATTCACTGGAACGACACGCTGTCGCATCCTGATGCCGCTGTCCGGGCCAAGGGGGTCGCGGGGCTGAAGACTGCCATCCAGGACGCCCACTTCTTCGGAGCCGACACGGCGCTGCTCGTCCCCGGTGTCGTGAAGGCGGGGGTCGCAACCTATCAGGAGTGCTTCGACCGCTCGCAGGCCGAAGTCAAGAAGTTGCTGCCGCTGGCCGAAGAACTCAAGGTCAAGATCAGCATCGAGACCGTGTGGAACAACTTCATCACCAAGCCAGAGCAACTCATCGAATACGTCGACTCGTTCCAGAGTCAGTGGGTCGCAGCCTACTTCGATTGCAGCAACATGCTGAAGTACGGCGTCCCGGCGGCGACCTGGATTCGCAAGCTCGGCAAGCGGCTGGTGAAGTTCGACTTCAAGGGGTATCACATGCAGAACAGTTGGTGCAAGATCGGCGAGGGGAGCGAAGACTGGCCCGAGGTGCTGACGGCCCTGGCGGAAATCGGGTACGACGGCTGGGCGACCTCGGAAGTCGACGGCGGCGGGGAAGATGTCCTGAAGGATGTCGCCGCGCGGATGAAACAGGTGCTGGAGCTGGCGTAGCAGAATTCGTCAGAATTCTGATGGCCAGGCGTGCCGTCGAGTGCGGCAGAATTTTGACGTATTCTGCTACTCTACGATCCGCGACCTGTTCCCGCTCACGATGCGAGATGCCATGCCTGACACCGAAGCCACTGAGATTCCTCGCAAGTTGACCCTTGACCAGTTCCTCAAAATCGTAGGCTGGGTCGATTCGGGCGGGCAGGCCAAGGTGGCAATCCAGACCGGTCTGGTGCAGGTCAACGGGCAAACAGACACGCGCCGCCGTCGCCAAATGGCCATCGGCGACCGCGTCGAATACCAAGGGCAAGCGGCAGTGGTGGCCTCCCTCGAATGACGTTTTCGGTCGTCAATTGTCGCTCCTCGGATCAGATTGTTTGCATGAATCGATCGGCCAGCGGTATGATGAGTTGTTGAGATCAAGCTGCCTGTGTGTGAGCGTCGATGGGCGCTGGGGCGAGTGAGGGTCGAAGTCTTCCTCTAGGTGTCGTCATGCAATCTCGTTGCGTTCTGCGTCAACCGTCTGCGAGCGCCCCTCGGGGATTCACGCTCATCGAACTGCTGGTGGTCATCGCCATTATCGCTCTGCTGGCCTCCATGCTGCTGCCCGCCGTGCAACGGGCTCGCGAAGCCGCCCGCCGCAGCAGTTGCATCAATAACATGAAGAACCTGGGTCTGGCCGGGCACAACTACCACGACACCCATCTTTGCTTCCCGTCCGGTTGGATTGCCGATCCGAACATGCCGGTGGCGGACTTTCCGTTCCAGATGCAGACCCCGGTGGTTCTCCCGCTGAACAAGAATCAGACGTTGCAAATCACGGACTGGTCTCTGGGCGGGTATTTCGGATGGCACGCGCTGATGCTGTCACAGATGGACATGGGGACGGTGCTGATCGATTACACCCTGCCGAAGAATGATCCCAACAACTGGCGGATGATCCAGACGCCGGTGAATTCTTATGTCTGCCCGAGTGCGAGTTATCCCAGTGCCCGGTTGCAGAACCTCGGCTACACGAGCTATCGCGGAAACATGGGCTGGTGGCCCACCATCGATCCGGTGACGGGGATGGCGAGTGCTCCCATGAACAACGGGATCTTCTACCAGAACAGCTCCACGAACTTCCGCGACTGTACCGATGGCACGACACAGACTTTTCTATTCGGCGAGACACTGTTCGGCGGTTACTGGGGCGACAATTACGCTTGCTGTGCCCGCGCTCGAGATGACCAGCCCAACTTCGACGCCCATTGGACTGCCCCCAGTGCCACGGGGGGGACCAACATCCATTTCTTCAGCTTTGGCAGCTTCCACGGGGATGTCTCGAACTTCTCCATGCTGGACGGATCGTGCAAGGCTATTGCCAAGAACATCGACACCAAGGTGTTCCGTTCGCTCTGCACTCGGAATGGTCGTGAAACGATCTCCTCAGAGTTCTAAGAGTCCACCCTCTTGAGGTCGCTCCCCGTCTTGTGACAGCCCAGGTCGCCTTTGGTCGGCCTGGGCTGTTGTGTTGAGGTCTCCCGCGTTTCGGCTCCCACGTTGCGATTTTTTGGCCATCGCGAGATCGAGAGAACTTTCCCGACCTGCCCCGCCGCGAGAGTCTAACGATGCGTTCCCTGCTTCCCCTGTTCTTGGCAGTGCTGGCCTCCCTCGGCAGTCTGACGGGACACTCGATTCAAGCCGACGACGAGTGGCCGCAGTTCCGGGGCCCAGGCGACCAGGGCCACTCGACGGCAACGCATCTGTACCGGGTGGAGGCACGTGAGGATCGTTCGAGGAGTCACTGTCCGATAGTCGCCTTTCGCTCCGCGAAAGGCCGGTCTTTCGCGGAGCGAAAGACGACTCTTGCTTCTCGAACGGCACGTGAGCCAGATTGATTGTGGCACGACGCTCCGCGTCGTGTGTGACGACGCGGAGCGTCGTACCACAATGATCCACCGGCGTGAATTTGCCGACCGCACGGGTTGTCCGGAGAGGAGCGACTCTTCGGATTCCGCCGCTAACCGGTTGGACTTACGGACGAGGACGATGACATCACCCCAGCCGGTGACGATTTCACCAAACCCCCCGATTCCAGCGTCGACTGACTTGTAAACAGTTGTAGGTTAGTATGTGGTGTTCCGGAATCATGGCGTGTCGCCATCCCACAACACCTCTTCAGAAAGGACGAACCAGTCGCGAGAACTGGTTCAGCCACAGCGGTGTCCAGTTCCAACCATCAACGCGTGACCATCGCGCTCGAAGCTCTCACCGAGGGACTCATCCCCTTTGTCGAGGGGAAGCTGCGCGCCATCTACAAGGACCGCTGGGTCCGCACCGCGATGGGCAGTTTCCGCGATGACCATGCGCGGACGGGCGAGGATGGGTCCACGATTGTCTGGGACGCTCACGCGCTGCTCACCGTGATGTGGGACCAGTGGAACTCGATCTTCCGCAATGATTTGACGCACTCCGAGCGCAGCCTCGTCAGCG
>JAYTFV010000491.1:0-2270 GCA_043734065.1 Planctomycetota bacterium | reverse complement strand
CCCACGGTCCGGCGCTGGTACGTCTTACTCGCGGGACTGTTGGTGTGGGCGGGATCCTCATCACAGCTTCTTATCGCCGCCGAAGTTCCGACTCCGGTCATCGACGCCCAGCAGGCCCGCATCGCCACGATCCAGAAAGCCATGCCCGCCGTGGTCGCGATCTTCGACATCGCTGGCAAAGGCGGCGGGTCGGGCGTCCTCATCACCGCCGACGGGTTTGCCGTCACCAACTTCCACGTCGTCGAGGGGATGGGCGGGGCGTTCATGAAGTGCGGCCTCAGCGATGGAAAGCTGTATGACGCGGTCGTGGTCGGGATCGATCCGACCGGGGATGTGGCGATCATTCAGATGCTGGGGCGGACCGACTTCCCCGTCGCCGAAATCGGCAACAGCGACGAGGTGCGAATGGGCGACTGGTGCTACGCGATGGGGAACCCATTCCTGCTGGCGACCGATTATCAGCCGACCGTGACCTATGGCACGGTGGCCGGGACGCACCGCTATCAGTTCCCGGCCGGGACGTTTCTGGAGTACACCGACTGCCTGCAAGTCGATGCCTCGATCAACCCCGGCAATTCCGGCGGTCCGCTGTTCAATGGGCACGGTCAACTGATCGGGATCAACGGTCGCATCTCGGTCGAGAAGCGGGGCCGCGTGAACATCGGGGCCGGATACGCCATCTCGATCAACCAGGTGATGAACTTTCGCGAGCATCTGCTGAGCGGACGAGTGGTCGACCACGCGACCTTGGGGGCCATGGTCACGACCGACTCCGAGGGGCATGTGGTCATCGGCCAGATCCTCGAACAATCCGAGGCATACCGTCGCGGACTCCGCTCCGGCGATGAACTCGTTGAGTTCGCGGGCCGACCAATTCGCAGCGTGAACCAGTTCAAGAACATCCTCGGCATCTACCCGAACGGCTGGAAGCTCCCGCTGACCTACAAGCATGAGGGGGAGCAGAAGTCGGTGGTGGTGCGGCTGCGAACGCTGCACCGGGCGGCGGAACTCAATCCCGAGCAAGAAGCGCAGCCCGCCCCGCCGAAGCTGCC
Source organism: Planctomycetota bacterium (assembly GCA_043734065.1). Taxonomy (GTDB): domain Bacteria; phylum Planctomycetota; class Planctomycetia; order Planctomycetales; family Planctomycetaceae; genus TH-plancto1. The sequence continues at coordinate 1,218 of JAYTFV010000491.1, read as the reverse complement.
GCTGCCGAAGCTGCCGATTCCGATCCCCGGACTCGATCTACTCACCAAGCCGGAGAACCCGCATGCGTACCTGTTTGAGGAGAAGTCGGGGTTCGCGAACTACCACTTCAACAAGGTCGCCGTGGAGCGGGCCGTCGAGTCGATGCTCCCCTGGGGCAGCTTTGCCGTCGTTCAGGGGCCGTGGAGTTTGAACTTCAAGGACCAGCGCGGGGCCGTGATGCAGGTCAAGCTGACCGACACGACGGTGGCCGCGAAGATCGGCGAGACACCGTATATCCAAAATCTCTCAGACCCGCTGCTCGACAAGCCGCCGGGGAGTGGGGGGCTGCTCATTTCGTTTGACCATCTGCGGCGGATGTTGATTAACCCGCAGGCGAAGTTCTCGGAGTTCTACTACGTGGGGTCGGAGCCGCTGGATGGGACCGGGCCGAAGGTCGATGTCCTGGTCGCGCTGCAAGGCACCGCCATCAGCCGCTGGTACTTCCAGCGCGAGCCAGTGGCGCTCGTCGGCTGGGACACTGCCATTGAAGAAGACGCCGATGAGTGCGAGATCCGGTTCAAGGAACTCGCCGACTTCGAGGGCCGCAAGCTGCCGAAGAAGTTCACGATCCACCGGGCCGAACATCTCATCGGGGAGTTCACGCTGGAATCCGCCACGTTGCAGGGAGCGAAGCCATGAGGATAGCGGTCAGCGGTCAGCGATCAGCAGTCAGACAGCAGACGCTGTCCGCCTCAACTCTTCACCCCGAAGGGGTGGCCCATCACAGCCCAGGGTCGCGACCGCAGGGAGCGCACCCTGGGTCCACAGGCTACGCGAGGACGAACCCTGAAGGGGTTCTACATCATGCCGGATCACGCGAGAACGAGTGTACAGCCCTTTCAGGGATGGTCGCTCCGGGGCGGTGTTTCCCAGGGTGCGCGACTGTGTCGCGACCCTGGGCTGTGCTGGAAAACCCCTGCGGGGTGCAGAGGCTGGCTGCCCGATCGGTGTGGCTCGTCATCGTACTCTGCCTCGCACTCGGCTCACCGGTTCGTTCCGCCGATCGCAACGCCGTCGAAACCGAGGTCCAGTCCAAGGTCGTCAAGCTCTTCGGGGCGGGCGGGCTGGCGGGGCTGCAAGGCTACGGGACTGGGTTTGTGATCTCGCCGAATGGGCATATCGCTACGGTGTGGAGCCATTTGCTTGATGGCGACACGGTGTCGGTGGTCCTCGCTAAT
>JAYTFV010000490.1:0-12684 GCA_043734065.1 Planctomycetota bacterium | reverse complement strand
AAAACGAACCGTTTTGATGCGAGCTGTATGGCACCATAGTGGGCACCTCACGGCACCACTGTGGGCACCTTTGTGATGTGAATGTTTCGGCCAGACCGGGCGATCAGCCCGCTGCACCGGTCGCAGAAACCGGTGCAGAGAACATTGGGAGCCGCTGGGAGTTGTGTACACCCGCCACGAACAAGCGAGCTTCAACAGCGGTCCGGTCCTTTTCGAGGCCAGCCGAGTGAAGAACTTCTTCCCGAGCGACCAGCATCGGGAACATCAGATCGTGTATGTGAAGGCCAATCTCAAGAAAAGTGTGATCGACTCACACCCAAGTTTAGGCATGTGGTGAGTTTCGCGACTTGAACGGAGAGCCCCTCGTCCCATGGTGGTTAGTGTTTGGTCATCCGCCCGGAAACGAATGTCGCACCGCGCCAGTGAGTCTGGACAAGTCCGACATGAGACAACAACGCCCGTGCGACTGTCGCAACGACAAACAGCCGCCCCAGAACGGCGAGTGGGGCAGCTGTGATCGGGGCTCCGACCAGCCGGAACAACACCACATCCTGGACGCACCGGAGGCAAGCTGCGATGGAAAACCCCAGCCCTGCTCCGTGAGTCAGCCAATCGATGTTGCCGGTCTGGAGTGCCTGTGTCAGCCCAAACAGTACGACACCAAGTGGCAGCACGGACATGGCCAGTATCCGGGCGAATGTGATCAACAGTTGTGTGGGCGTGAGTGCCCCTTTGAAGATGCGGCTCCAACCATTCCAGGATTCCGTCAGGGTGCGGTACGAACCCGTTTTATAGAAGCCGTCGCCCTCGGCCACCGCCAGTTGTAAACCCGATCGTTTCGCCACTCTCGCCAGTTCCAGATCTTCGCTGATCTTCTCGCGAACTGCCCCCCAGCCCCCGATCGACTCAAACCGGGGACGGCGGACCATGACAAAAGCGCCATTGGCGAACGCATCGGGCCAGCGAGGGTCACTCAATCGCTCCGGTCTTAACCAGAGCAGAAGAACCTCCGCACAACACGGAACAGCCAGGCATTCTCGCAACGAATTCATGGTGTACCGCGCCGCGATCGAGAAAAAGTCGAGATCGCGGCGAAGCATCTCCAAGACGCTGGTTCGCATCGCTGCGGGGGCCAGAAACTCACAATCAGCATCGGTGAAGCACACCATGCTGCCACCCGCAATCTTCATGCCCTGGTCGAGAGCGTGTGGCTTTCCGAACCAGCCGGGGGGCAATGCAGAGACATGAACCACTTGGAGTCGACCAGCGAATTCCACAGCCAGTCGGTCCAGGATCGCTCCGGTGTCGTCTGTACTGCGGTCATTCACCGCGACGACTTCGAGGTCCAGGTAGTCCTGGCGAAGCAGTGACCTGATACAGGTTTCGATGCAGGCGGACTCGTTCCTGGCCGCAACAACGACGCTGAGTGTTGGGAGATCCGACGAGTTCGGTGAATCGATGATCGGCCGGAGAGTCGATCGCTTTCGGCTGGCGTCATAGAAGACAAAGACAAATGGAACCCACACACACACCATGGCCCAGGCGAGCAGCGTCAGTCCGTTTGAGTACGAAAACAGCATGGACCGGATTCCTGTTCCGCAAAACTGGATCAACGAACTGAGATTCGAAACGCGGAGTCGCCTGCGTTGTCGCTACCGCCGCGGCAGCAGAAATGGAGGTTAGTCCTGACGCAACTCTCGACGCAAGAACCGCTACCGGCGTTACGATGAGAATGTTGACTCTGCGTTGGAACGGCCTGTATCCGAGATGTCCTAGACGACGCTGCCGAATCTGTTATCGTCGGATAGCGAACAGAAAGTCCTGCAAACACTGCAGGGAGATGACAATCCCGATGGAGTACAAGTTTTCCAATGACTGACGCAGAGTTCTGGAAGCTCTACCTGTATGAGCACTCGCAGCCGGGAACGCGTTGGCTGCACGCCATTGGAACGCTCTCTTCGTGGGTGCTTTTTTTCTCAACTTTGTACTTCGGGTACTGGTGGCTTGCGCTGCTTGTTCCGGTGATCGGGTATGGAATTGCTTGGTCCTCCCATGTCTTGATCGAGCGGAATCGTCCTCTTTCAATGCGTTATCCGCTCCGTTCATTATTGGCAGACTATCGTCTCACGTTCCGAGTGCTGCTATTCCGTTCGATGGAACCCGATCCGGATGATGGCAAACAAGCGGGCAGGTCTTGATGATCCGAGAGACGCCCACAAGCCTGTTTCCGCTCCGCCTGACCCCGTTTGAGGAGTTCATGGTCACGGATGATCGGCTCGAATATCCGATGACATTCTTTCTGGATGTTGGTCTGGCTGGTGCTCTCTGTCGTTCGTCATTCGAGCAGGCACTGCAGCAGGCCCTTTGGCGGCACCCGCTGCTTACATCCTCTGTGGAATCCCGATGGACAGGAATCTACTGGGTCGATTCGCAGCTGGCTCCGACGATCCGTTGGTCCGAAGGCGAGCCCCAGCCTCCATCACAGCAGGAACGATTTGTCGATCTTCGTCAGACTTCGGGATTGCGAATCTGGACTGGAGTGACTGAAGTTCGGGCGAGAATCGTGTTTCAGTTTCATCATGCAGCCACTGACGGTGTGGGAGCCATCGGGTTCATCGGAGATCTGCTCGCCTTCTATGGTCAATTGACCTGCGAGAACCCCAGCCGATCCCCGGAACTTGGTCTTATTGAGCCAGATCGGCTCCTCCAGCGAGGACAGCTCTGGGAACCCGATCATCGTCCTCGGCGACTGTTCAGACGACTGGCAAAGTGGGCCTGGAAACTGGCGACGGCCCTCCCGACAGACCTTGCAACCCGCCCAGACAGTTCATGGCCTGCGTCGCACATGATGCAGGATCCGCCGAGCCCCGCTGAGGTTGTCAGTCCGTTTGTCACAAGAATTCTGAATACGGAACAGGTTCTCTCCATCAAGGCGGCGGCAGACGAACAAGGGTGTACGACCAACGATCTGTATACGCTGGCCCTGTTCCGGACGCTCGAACGTTGGAATCGCCTTTGCGGTCGAACCACGAGCCGGGAAGCGTATCGCGTGGGATTGCCCGTCACGCTTCGTACCCCCCGCCATCAGGATTCGTCCGCAGCGAACATCCTGAGCTACATGTTTCTGACCCGACGAGGCTCTGAAGTAAGCGATCAACGCCAAATGCTGCGCTACATTCATGAGACCTCGCAGAATGTCCTGATCTCCGGCGAAAGCGGTCTGACTCCCTGGGCCATGGGAGGGCTGCGTTGCATTCCCGGACTGTTCAGGCTGACGAGTTGTGCGCCCATCCGATTCTGCACAGCGATGTTTGCCAATGTGGGTGACATTCGGCGGCATTTTCGGTCCCGGTTTATTCTTGATCAGGGTCGCTGCGTGGCTGGAAATGTCGTTCTGGAACATCTGCTTGGAGTCGCTCCCATCCGGCCCGGAACCTGGCTTGGTCTGTCTCTGGGAACTTACGCGAAGAAGCTGTATATCAATTTGAATTGTGACCCTCGTCGGTATTCTCCAGCGGATTCGAATCGACTCGCTGATCTCTTCGTGAACACAGTTCTGGAGCTCACGCAACCTAATTCTGAGAGCAGTTCTTCTCGTGCTCATGAACATTCTTCCGATTCGAGGAACTCATGAATCTCTCGTCAGCCACTGATCGTAAGACGGTTTCACAACTCGCCGACTTCTGGCCCCGTTTTCTGTTGTTTCCGATTCTCGCAGTTGCTCTCTATCCGCCATTTGTCATGGGGTGGGGGGGCGACAGCTGGATTGTGCGGTCCGCCTGGGTGGTCTTCCTCACTTTCTGCTGGTTCTGTGTGGGGGGAGCGTTTCATGAATCGGTCCATCACACACTCTTCAAGCAGGTTTCCCGGAATGTCGCCTTTGGGCGTCTGCTTGGCGTACTGGTCGGAATTCCCTATAGCGTGTATCGCGAGACGCATCGCCGTCACCATGCGTGTCTCAATACTCAAGGAGACTATGAACTCTGGCCCTACAGCGATCCGAGTACCTCGCTGGCTTTCCGGCGTGTCTTCGTCTGGATCGATTTGCTGGGAGGAGTTGTGACGGCTCCCTATCTCTACGGCAGAATCTATATCTGGCGCGATCCTCGAATGAGCACTGATGTTCGACGCACAATTTTCTGGGAGTACGTCTCAATTGTCCTGGCCTGGTTAGCCTTCGTGATCGCGCTCATAGCGTGGACGAACCGAATCGGCTTCGACTGGTACCGGTTTGATCCTGTCTGGGTTTTGCCGCTGATCTTGTCGCCAATGGTGAACACCGGACGGAAGTTTGTGGAGCATCTCGGCATGGAGAGTGTGGACCCCATTTTGGGGACCAGAACTGTGGTGGCCAGTAATCCACTCACCCGAATCACCTCCTACTTTAACTTCGACATTGCGGTGCATGGCCCTCATCACCGCAATCCGAAATCGAGACACCACGAACTGGCTCCCCGCATGCGGGCTTATCAGCATGATCACCCGGGCCTCGCGATTCCCCTCTTCGGTTCGTACCTGGCTGCAATTGTTGACATGATTCCCTGCCTGTGGAATCGGCCCTCGACGGGTAATGCAGTGGCCTCGGGCGTTTTGAGTGTGGAATCGCCGGAGCAGAACGATTGGGATTAAATCGCCCCGCGCGGTACAAGAGAAGTCTGCACTCTTTCGGTGAGGTCACTCTCACCCTGCACAGAACGACTGTTTCGCGACTCGAACGGAGAGCGGAAGTGTTGAGCCCGGTTGAAAATGGTGGCGCGGGATAGGATCAGATGACAGGAGCCTGGAACACGGGCACACCCGGCAGCGTATTCAGGGCAGCAGCCTGATCGGTCACGGTCAGGGTCGTGTACACATTCATTGTCAAATCGCTCGTCGAGTGCCGGGCCAGGGCTTGGGCGGTTTTGGGGTTTACGCCGGACTTCATCATGTTAGTGATGAACGTGTGGCGCAGGGCGTGGAAGTCGGCGTAGAGGCCGTGGGCGTCGATGTACTCAACGCCAGCGGCCTCCAGGTCGACTTGCATCATCTTCCCGCCGAACTTGTACTCGGCCCAATGCCCGGGCCAGATCCGCCCGTGGGCCGGTTTGGAGGCCAACCACGGACTCAGGATCTCGACGAGGCTCGGGTGCAGCGGGAGCACATCCTGCCGTCGGTGTTTGGAGTACGCCGCCTGAACCGTGACAGTCGGCGTGTCATCATCCAACCGGAAACTCTGGCGGGTGAGGCTGGCCAGTTCGCTCGCCCGGAGGCCCGTGTACGCGGCCACGACGTACAACATCGCTCGGTCCGGCCCCGCCATCCCCAGCGCCGATCGTCCCACCCGTGCGGCCTGCAGGAGCGCCGTGAACTCGGCTTCCGTTAGTGGTCGACGGTCGTGGCGGCGGTCCGTGCTGACGTTGAGCATGGATATGAACTGCAGCGGGTCATCATTCGAGCGGCGATCTTTGACCATCCACCGGGTCAACTGTTTGATCGCCCGCAGGTAATGGTTACTGGTCTGGATGCTCTTCCCCTGATCCCGGAGATCGGCCAGGAACGACTGTACGCGACTGGCCTTGAGGTCGGTCGCCATCTTGGCTTTGCACTTCTCGATGATCTTCTTGGCCCGATAGATCACCAGCTTGACCTGCTCGTTGCTCACCCGCTTGGCCCGCAGGTGCTTTTCGAATTCACGGAGATGCTCCGCTAGCGGGCGTTTGCGCTCTTCATCGAACTTGTCGATCACGCCCGATGCCAGTCGCTCTGTCTTCTTCACCAGTTCGTTGAGCATGGCCTGGGCAGCGGTCTTGTCGATCGCGAGGGGGACGCGGCGCTCCATGCCGTTCTCATCCTTGAGGCGGCCCCACCACTTCTTGGCTTTCGCTTTCACCCGTTCCCCCGTCTTGGGGTCGGTGATGAGGATTGGTTTACGGTACAGATTGGCCATCGTTGGTTCGTTGTCCTTTCTCAGGAGTGGATCGCGGAAGACGCTCCGCGCGGGACACAGTGGGCCGTGTGTCGCCACACAACTCAAGTGGGTTTCGAGGACTTCTTTGGGCGGGATTCCCAGACCGCGCGGCGGGGGCAACCGGCCTCGACCCAGGCTTGCAATTCAGTCACCCGCCACAGCGTCGAACGACCAATCCGCATGGGACGAGGAACCCACCCAGCGGAGTCCCAAGCCCACCACGTGCGAGTCGATTTCCCGCACATCTGCGCCGCATCGCAGGCCGGGATGAGCAGTGATGGGGGTGATGAATTCATCTCAACGAGTGCCAACGGAGTATTCCCTTCATCTCTTCTGTGAACGTGATCTGACCTCAACGAATCAGTCCCGGTGGGATTCAGGGAGCGATGTCCTCAGCGAGACTGCTTGCTGGGACATCGGTCCCGTCTAACGTTCTTGACGGGAAAAGAGTGCACTGCGAGGATCCGTCCAATTAACATACGGACGACAGCCGCGATCTGTTGCGCGCGGATGCCTCGGAGGATCGACCGCCATGGCGAAACTGATTGAAATGTTCGGCTTTGAGCAGAATGTCTTTCACTTGGGTCACAGCCGTTTTCGCCCGCTGAAGGACGCAGTGGATCGATGGAGTACAACCTCAAGTGACGGGCGATTCTCAGGGAATCTCGCCTGCGTCCTCTACGAGTTGCGAGACGGTCGGTTTGTCTTTATCGAATACCCCGATTGCCAGTTGACTGTCCATAGGCGATTCCTGCGAAGCATCGAGATCTGGGTCAGCCACGAACCTCCGAGTCTCAGAATTGTCGGTCCGCAAGAGGCTGTGATGTTTCTCCAGCGTGGCCATTTTGACTTACCTGCGTCGCTAGAGAAGACGGCGGCATTGATGTCTGCCGAGCGTTCCCAACCCGTGATTCGACCGCAGTCGCTTTGGGCTGGGAGGAATCATCAGGTTCGCCGTAACCCAGCTCCTCCGAGCGATCTCCTCGCCTATGTGGAGTCTTTGATGGATTCGGGGACTTCTGCGGTGCAGGCGATCCGAAAGTGGGCCAAAGACCATGGGGGTGACGATGTCAATGTTCGAGAGTTCGTGGCAAAACTTCTGGCAGAGTTCAAGGTCGATCCCCTGACATGGAACGGCACTCCCGGTGGGATTCCACCGGAGACGGTGTCACTTCTGGATCTAGTCTGGCCAGCGAATACGCATCGAGTTCAGGAGAATCTCGGACACATGAGGTCGTTGCTGGACGCCCCCGTGGCGATCTTGAACAGGGTTTGCCCACTGAACGATCCCAAAGAACCGACATCCGAAGAACGGTCCGAAGCGAGGAGAACTCTGATTGAGGCGCTGCCCGATATAGAGGCGACGATCGGTTCCATCCGCAAGCAATTGGCGGCGATCCGTCAGGCGCAAGAGCAGGCCGCTGCCGCACAAGCTGCGAAGAGTGCTGTCCCCAAGCCTTCAGAGAATGATTTCATTGTTTACCAAATCCAAGTGAACACTGGTATGAGCCAAAAACAAGTGGCATCGGAGTTCACCCGGACCATGAGATTGCCCATGGATCAAGGGCAGGTTTCGAAGGCATTGAAGAGGGTCCACGTTTGGATTGATGCAGGAAACATGGCCTCACCGATTGAGCTTCCCGATCCCCGCGATGCCACTCCATTCAATCCGGAAGTGCTGAATCGTGGGCAGCGAAAAGATGGTCGATCGCCTTCTCAGCGAGGAAAATGTGATCCGGAATAATTCTGGAGCCGCATCTTCATGCGGGTGGAAAGGGACAATTTTATTCTGACGTAACTGCTGATCAGCACAGAGTATTCAGTCGGTTTCAGACATCGCATTTGAATATTCACCGGGAATCAGAAAGGCCCCTCCCTTTCGATTCTCAGGTGCGCAATGTCTGTTCCCCGCCAGTGCAGTGGTCCCGAGCTCCCTCTCGATGAACTCCTCCCGCTGATCCAGTTCAAGGTCGCCCAGTTTTGGCCTCAGGAGTGGAATCCCGCCATCTCCAGAAAGGATCTTGTCCAGGAGGTCGTCATTCGCGTCCTCCAGCGGATTGGTACTCACAACCCCTATCGAGCGAGACTACCGACGTTTGTCTCGCGAATCGTTGACTCCATTCTTGTCGACTTATGGCGGGAGGTTCACGCCGAAAAGCGGCGTCCCACAGCTCCCATCGCCTCTCTGGACGAGCTCTCCGAAAGTCATCGAGAGAAGCTCATGGAAGACGCGTCGAATTCGTCCCGGACGAGAGATCTCCAAATCGATGTCCGAGAAGAGATCCGCAAACTGCCAGCGGAACTGGCACCGCTGGCTGAAGATCTGCTGACGCACGGCGTTGCTGAGCTTGCGGCGAAGTACGCCCTGCATCGCGGCACCGTGCATCGGAAGCTGCAGAAGTTGCGATCGCACTGGAAGGATAGTCCTCTGCGGCACTACGTGGCACCGCCAGGAAATGATTGAAATCGCGCGCGACAACTGCGGAGGACTTTCCGGATATCAATGTAAGCCCCTTTTTTCTGGTCTGTGGAGCAAGCGCATGTCTCAACTGTTGTACCGCTATCAGTTCGACCTGGGAGTCGAGATGAGCGAAGTCGAGTCGACCTTGGTGTTGGCAATCCTGGCGACGGAAAACCTGTATGGCGAATCGCAGGTTCGCCTGGATGCCTCGCACTACTGTGACGCGGAGAAGATGAGCTGCGTCATCGATGCCACGACGGCGGTGGGACGCGACATCCATCGCCAGTTTGCAGGCTTTCTGAGCCGTGAGTTCGGCGAGGATCAGTTCCGCGTGGAACGGATCGAACACGCGGGTGCGTTTGAGTCCGTGGAACTCTGACGGAGACCTCAGAGCATGGCAGCATGCACTTGGCGACGAGTGACTCACGACTCTCCTTGTCCCCTCTGCGGCAAGCCGGACAATTGTTCGGTGTCGCAGGATGGTCAGATGGTGTGGTGCGGGCGTGTCAGCGACGGAGCCCTACGACAGAACGCCGGTGGTCAGCATCTTCACAAGCTGACTGAGTCCGAGCCGTTCCGACCAATGCCGGTTCATTGGGCACAACCTCGTCCTGAAGATGCAGCAGCCATGGACCTGGATCGACTGGCCAGGCAGTGGGCGGAGAACTCAGGAGGACATCGAGAACAGCTGGCCTCGCAGCTGGGTGTCTCTGTCGAAGCACTCGCGGCCTTGGGCGTGGGGTGGAACCAGAGGGAGTGGACGTTTCCAGAGCGAGACGCCACGGGGAGAGTCATCGGGATCAGTCGTCGCAGCTCCAGCGGACAAAAGTGGCGGCTTCGGGATACGCGAGCGGGGTTGAGCTACGTTCTGGACTGGAACTTGAACGACGGGCCCGTCCTGCTGGTCGAAGGTCCGACGGACACCGCAGCACTGTGGGATCTCAGATTCGCGGTCATTGGACGCCCTTCCAATCTCGCGGGCGTCTCGCTGCTGGCGGAACTCCTCAAAGATGTGCCGTTGCACCGGGAAATCGTGGTACTCGGCGAACGGGACCAGAAACCCGATGGGCGCTGGCCCGGTCGTGAAGGGGCCATTCGGACTGCCGAGGGTCTGGCAGATCGGTTGCGTCGGACCGTTCACTGGGCACTGCCACCCGATGATGCCAAAGACGCTCGTGCCTGGAAGATGGCGCAGGGCGGTCGACCTCACCATGAACTGGCGGGTCTCTTTCTCAGCGAGATCAACGTGTCCAAAGAATCTGTCTCCGGAGAAGCGAACCGAAGTATCCACGTCCATTCCCACGGAGACGAACATCCCTTGGGGTCTCGTGACCCGTTGTCGGGTCGTCTGATCCTGTCTGCCAAACAGACATTGCCGACTGCGGAAGCCTATGTCCGTGAATTCCACCATCACCCCAATGGGCGGACAATCCGTTGCTTTGCGAACGAGTTACTGGAGTGGAGAGGCAACCGCTATCAACCTGTCGAAGATTCCGCTGTTCGGCAGCGACTTCAGGAATGGTTACATCGCGCCCTTCGCTACGCTCCCCGCCGAGGTTCAGATGGACCGCGATTGGTCGACTTTGAATCCAATCCTCACACTGTCAGCGCGGCTCTGGAATCGATCCGCACGGCGGTCTATCTAGACGCTGCCACGCCTTCGCCGTCCTGGCTCGACCCACGGGAGTCTGATCCGAGCCCACAAGCTGTGATCGCCTGTCGGTCCGGGTTGCTGATCTGGTCCGCGATGACTTGGATCGCGGCGACGCCCCGGTACTTCACCACCAGCAGCCTGGACTTCGATCCCGATCCCCAGGCCCCGCTTCCCGAGAAGTGGTATCAGTTCCTGCTGCAGTTGTTTGATGGAGACGTTGAGTCGATCGAACTGCTGCAGGAGTGGTTTGGTTACTGTCTCACGGGCGACACGACGCAGCAGAAGATGTTGCTGATGGTGGGGCCCAAACGCAGTGGCAAGGGGACCATCGCGAGGGTTCTGGCAGCACTGGTCGGGACTGGAAACGTCTGTGGTCCGACGACTTCCAGTCTGGCGGGTCCCTTTGGCCTGCAAACACTGCTTGGAAAGTCACTGGGGATCATCAGTGATGCCCGGTTTCATGGTGAGGGGATCTCGACGGTCGTGGAACGACTGTTGTGTATCAGCGGCGAGGACCGACTGACTGTCGATCGCAAGCACCTGTCCAGCGTGACCATCAAGCTCCCCACACGGCTGATGTTCCTGACCAATGAGCTGCCACGCTTTTCTGACTCGAGTGGCGCTCTGGCGAATCGCTTCTTGATCATCAAGTTAACTCGGAGCTTTCATGAGCGAGAAGACCCACATCTCACGGAGACGTTGCTGGGGGAACTGCCTGGGATTTTGAACTGGGCCATGGATGGGTTGCGGCGATTGCGGGAACGGCGCCACTTCGTGATGCCAAGTTCATCCACCCAGTCCGTGCAGGAGATTGAAGACCTGGCATCCCCCGTAACGTCCTTTGTTCGCGACTGCTGCGAGATCGGGAATGAACTGCGTGTGAGCGTCCACGACTTGTACGAAGCATGGAAGAGCTGGTGCGAACGAGAAGGGCGGACAGCCATTACCTCCAAGCAAGTCTTCGGACGCGATCTGGTGGCAGCGTTCCCAAATCTCGTTTGCCGACGCGACACGGCTCAGCAGCGGTTTTATCAGGGGATCAGATTGACGGGAGGGCTACCATGACACTTTGGCAAGGATGGGGCGTTGCGATAACCCAATCGATGCGTCGACTGTCGCATACTGTCGCAACATTTCCCTTTGCACGCACAAGAATCAAAAAGAAAGATACACACATATACATGCATAAAGGCGCAATGGGAGTTGTCGCGACAGTGCGTGACAGTGAAATCACTCTCGCCCCCAATTCCTCGCCAGGAGTCCGGTCATGAAGACCTCTCCGGGACCGCTGCGTCCCACTCCGTCTGAGTTCTGGTGCCTCGTGATTCAACCGCAGCCTCCGCGACTGGAGCCGAAGTTCTGGTTCATCCTCGGTCTACTGGTGTTCCTGCTGCTGGGGATCATGGCGTTCGCGAATGAGCCACGATTCACTCTGCTGCCCCTCACATCCCCTGTCTCGGGAGAACGTCCATGACGGATGCCCTCGAATCGTCCCGACCACAGCGACCTCATTCTCCGCGCCAGATGGTGCCTGTCACAATTCGATGGTTCCTCCGCTGGCCCCAAAGCCGTTGATATCGCATTGGGACGAGTCACCAGGATTTGCAGAGTTTGTTTTGCCTGTCCGGATTGTCGCAAACACCGATGGCGACACACTTGGCCGCCACTCACCCCCTGTCCGATTTCCGCCGGAGCACTTCCATGCAGATCGAAACTTGGCCCATCGACCGACCCACGCCGTACGACAAAAACCCACGACTGAACGATGACGCCGTCGAGGTGGTCGCGAAGTCGATTCGGGAGTTTGGCTTTCGCCAGCCGATCGTGGTCGACGAGGACGGCGTGATCATCATCGGCCACACGCGACTCAAAGCAGCGAAGTCGCTCGGCCTCTCGGAGGTGCCGGTGCATGTCGCTCGCGGGTTGTCACTGGAGCAGGTGAAGGCGCTGCGTATCGCGGACAACCAGACCGCCACGATCGCCGAGTGGGATTACGATTTGTTGCCGATCGAGTTGTCGGAGCTGCGGGGGATGGATTTTGACCTGGGGCTGCTCGGGTTCGATTCGGATGAACTGGCCCAGTTGCTCGATCCCGATGGCCAACCGGGGCTGTGCGATCCGGACGAGATCCCCGCCCCGCCCGACGAGGCGATCACCCAGCCCGGCGACCTGTGGATTCTTGGCGAGCATCGTCTCCTCTGCGGCGACAGCTCCAATCCCGAAGACCTCGACCGACTGCTCGATGGTCAGCTGATTCATCTCTGCAACACCGATCCGCCGTACAACGTGAAGGTCGAACCACGCAGCAACAATGCCATCGCAGCTGGGCTCTCCTCGTTCCAGGGGACGACGCATCACCAGTCGATGGATGTGGCTCGCCATCCCGAGAAGTCGAAGCCCACGCAGAAGAAGCTACGAGCCAAAGACCGCCCGCTGGCCAACGATTTTTTGTCCGACCAAGAATTCGACCGGCTGCTGGATGCGTGGTTCGGCAACATCGCTCGCGTGCTGGTCCCGGGCCGGGGGTTCTACATCTGGGGCGGGTATGCCAACCTCGGCAACTATCCGCCGTACCTGAAGAAGCATGGGCTGTACTTCAGCCAGAGCATCGTCTGGGACAAA
>JAYTFV010000489.1:0-2815 GCA_043734065.1 Planctomycetota bacterium | reverse complement strand
CTGAGCTGCCAGTTGCTCCTGGGATTCGATCAATTCCGCAGCCCGGCGCAGACACACCGCTTCTGTCAGCGCCAGCCCATCGACGAATTTCTCCGGTCGAAAGGTCGCCATCGGGACAGTGGCCGGGTGAAAGACCGCACCCGTTTGTCGGGCGGCGTCGAGCAGTGAGGCGGCACCCAGCTCGCGACTGCGATTGAATTCCGCAATCTGCCGGGCCTCCTTCTCGATGAGGTGTACCAGTTCCACCGCACTCAATCGGGACAGATCTTCCACGCCGGAGATTTCTTGCTCCATAGTCGACGAGGCCACCGCGACTTGTCCCGCAGGCTCGGACGCAGCCAGGCGATGGAACACGAACTCGAAGTCACCAATGACAACGCTGTCCTCGTCCGACAATTCCACCATCCGGCAGGGCTCCCCATTGACCAGCAAGGGAGGCTCCGAGACGACCGCCTCCAGATGAGCTGTCTTCCCTTCAATCACCAGCAAGCTATGCAGCATCGGAACATGCTCGCCGCCGAGTTGGAGGTGGCAGTGACTGCCCGCTCCGATCAAGAACCGATCACCGGAGATCGGACGCAAGGGAAAGTTGGTCTTTCCACGGCGAATTTCGAGCCACATGCCAGGATTCGACACGGGGAGTTCCTCTAAAAGGGGCGGGGAGAGCCTGGACCGAGGCCGCGCGCACTGCCCCATGTTCAAACACTCGACCCTCACGCTCCGTCTCCCCGAGTCAATTTTCACCGAGAGGGCCAACTCGCCTGCACCGGAATTGATCGCGTAGGATGGCCACATGCCAGCGGATGCAACAATCGGGCAAAGTGGGGCGACTGGTCAATAGATCACTCGGCAGTGCATGCCTTTTCACTGGACCAGGCCGCTCCCTCGGCAGTTTCTGCCGTGATATCACCTCTTCCGATTTCCGTTGACGGTTCGGGGTTGACTTTGCCGATTATTCCACCGGGACCAGTCGCTCGGGGGCGATACGGGCACGATTCACGTGCCCGTGCGACTGGTGGGGGGATCTCTCATGGGGCTTGGCCGGGGGGCTAACACGCCCGGCAGGAGTCGATGGCTCCTGCTGATCGTGCTGATTGGGCTGTTCCCTCGCGGGAGCAATGCTCAGGAGACCGACACGCTGTCGCTACAACTCGTGGCCGGTCAACGTCAGTCCCATGACGAAATCAAAGTCGAGACGCTATCTCCCGGGACTTCCAGCAAGAAGACCCGCGATGAGGCCCTCCAGCTATTGCCGATCGCACAGCTTCCCGCCGCGTCGCAAAAGCTGGCCAACGGAGTGGTGAGTAATTCCAGCCTGTATCGGCGTCTGCCGACGATCCGCAGCCAAGTGGACCATCGCGTGTACCGCTTCTTCGCGGATCATCCGGATGTGGCGGTCAGCATGTGGCGGGCGATGGGGGTCTCGAAGCTGCAGATGTTCCAGACCGGCGAGTTCGAGTACGAAGCCGATGCCAAGGACGGCACTGTGGGGGTGATCACGATCCTGTCTCGCACGCCGACCGATTGCCTGATCCATTGCAGCGGGATGTTCCAGAGTCCCGTCCTGACCAAACCGATCCAGGCCCGGGCCATTCTGCATGTGCGTACCACGTTCGAGATCAACGCCGACGACCAGCAGTTTGTGACGCATACGGGCGATCTGTTTGTGATGTTTCCTTCACAGACCATCGTGACGGTGGCCAAGGCGATGGCCCCCCTCAGCAACAAAATTACCGATAAGAACTTCGAGGAGATCAGCCTCTTCGCCCGCATGATGCAGATGGCCATGAGCCAGCAACCCGGCTGGATCGAGCAGATGGCCGCCAAGCTGGAGGGAGTCCTGGCGGGCCGCGCGGACCAATTACTGCAAGTGACTGCGCAGTGCTATCTCGACGAGCAGAAGCGTCAGGGCGAAATCAGCGGAGATCCCGCCAGCCTGGAAACCATCCAGCCTCCGCTGGCGGTCGGCTCGAAGTTGAGCGAGCCGAAGTAACCCCGGATGGCGGATGGCGGATGGCCAGAGCGAGACTCGCCCTCTGGCTCCCGACTCCCGACTCCCGACTCCCGACTCCCGGTGGGGCGCGGCGAAAGACTTTGATACGATACCGAACTCACACTGCCACCCCCGGGAGAGTTCACGTGCGCTGGATCGTTACGTTGCTGCTGGTCGTTTCTTTCGCGGTCTCGGGTCAGGCTCAGACACCGACTCAGAAGACCAAACCTGTCCCCAAGCGGCGGGCCAAGCCAGCCAGCGCTCAGCTGACTCCCGCCCGGTGGCTATGGATTAAGGACGGGGAGAAGCTGGCCCAGGCGGTGTATCTGCGGAAGGAGTTCGTGCAGCAGGGGGGCCTGCCGAATGCCCGGCTCTACGGGGTCGTCGACAACAGCATGACCGTCTGGATTGATGGTGAGAAGCTGTTGACTCATGAGGGGTGGGCCGAGGCGGGGTTCAAGGATGTCACGACGCTGTTCAACAAAGAAGTCCCCGGCGGCAAGCATGTAATCGCCATCGAAGCCAAGAACATGGGCGCGGACAACCCGGCGGGGGTGCTGGCCGATTTGGCGTTCTCATCCGGGTGGAAGGGATCGTGGAACATCCCGACCGATGGGACGTGGCTGGCCTCGACGCAGGCTGCTGACGGGTGGCTCAAGCCGGACTTCAAAGGGGACGGTTGGAAGCCCGCCGACGTGATCGCCGACCTGGAGGGCGGGCCGTGGAAGCTGACGGCGGCCAAGCTGCAAGCAGCGGGTGGTCTCAAGACCCCGACCGCGACGCCGATTGAGAACCTGAAGGTCGCGAAGGACTTCCGCGTCG
>JAYTFV010000488.1:0-1555 GCA_043734065.1 Planctomycetota bacterium | reverse complement strand
TCCGTCGGGAAACTCACCCGCCCGCATTCGTCGGAACAGATCGAGGCTTTCCGCCGGCTCGCGATCGCGGAACTGGCTGTGTCTACCCGGCTCGGTCAGCGTCCCGCGTCCTCCGCGAATCTCTTCCAGCGTGGAACTGTCGACGTAGGCCAGCCCCTTCTGGATCAGTTGCTCGGCGTACTGATAGATCTGCTCGAAGTAGTCGCTGGCGTAGTACAGCCCGTCCCATTCGAAGCCGAGCCAGCGGACGTCTTCCTGGATGGAATCGACGTATTCGACATCTTCCTTGGCCGGGTTGGTGTCGTCGAACCGCAGGTTGCATTGGCCGCCGTATTTCTTCGCGGTGCCGAAGTTGAGGCAGATCGACTTGGCATGGCCGATGTGCAGATATCCGTTCGGCTCGGGCGGAAAGCGGGTCTGGACCCGGCCACCAAATTTCCCGCTGGCGTTGTCGGTGTCGATGATGTCGTGAATGAAGTGGGACGGCGTGGCGGGCGTGGTGGGTGTGGCCGGTGGGGTTGGTCCAGTCTCTTCCGTGGGCATGAAAGGCATTCCTCAAGGGTTCTTCCGCGCCGGACGGGACGTCTTGGCGGCAGGCGGGATTCTAATGCTTTGCTTCCCGCGGAGCCAACGGGCCGGCGCTGCCACGAAGGACTGTCGTCGACGAACGCGAAGATCCATCGCACAAGACTCGCGGGCATGAAATGCGGTGCGCGGCGGGGATTGAGCTATCTGCAAGATGGCTTTCTCCCGCCGCTCGCCTAAAGATCTGTGCGTCTTTTACGTCCGAGAATGGCTGGCGAAACTCGGTGATCTTCCTGCCTCTCTCTTTCTGTCTTCCAGCATTGCCGGACGAGGCTGAAGGAGACAGAAAGAGAGAGGCAGAAAGATGAACACCGAGGAATTCCAGGCGAACTCTCGGAAGTAAAATTTGCACTGCCCCTTAGCGCGGCGCGCTCACGGCGCGGTCGGGGTCGGCGGCTTCGAAGGGATCGTCTTCCTGGGCCGATCGGACGACGGGCCGGCGACGCGGTGGCGGTTGAGGCTGCGTCACAACCGGTTCTTCCAACGGTTCCGGAGTCGAACGCATCTGACGCCGCGCGGTGGGGGCGTGGGGAACGAACTCCGGCGCGGTGGCGGTCGGTTCCAACAGAAAGGGATATCCGCCGCTGGATGCGGGGACACTCGGCGCGGGATTGGAACGGGGAGCCGATCCGCCGCTCGAACCCTGGAACCCGACGTTGCCGTCGTCGATCTCGTGCGACAATTGCTCATCAAACTTCTTCACGTACGGATCGAGCAGCGTGTGCATCGCCATCGGCAGAATCGGGTAGATGTTCGAGATGATCTTCGAGGCGATCGAACTGCTTTCGGACTTCAAGATGACTTCGCGCATTTGCGGAAAGTAGATCAGCAGCCCGCACGTCGCGACCAATGTCACGAGCACACCCTTCACGCCGCCGAGGATCGCACCCAGGTGCCGGTCGACCTCGGTCAGCTTGGCCTTGTCCACGCCCTCGCGGAACGTGCGGACCATCAGGTAGACCGTGATCGA
>JAYTFV010000487.1:0-9676 GCA_043734065.1 Planctomycetota bacterium | reverse complement strand
GGTCGTCGAGCAGTTCCAGAACGACCCGAACACCATGGTGTTCCTGATCAGCCTCAAGGCCGGGGGCTTGGGCCTGAACCTGACAGCTGCCGAGTACGTGTTCCTGCTCGACCCGTGGTGGAACCCTGCCGTCGAGGCCCAGGCCATCGACCGCGCCCATCGCGTGGGCCAGACCCGGCAGGTGTTCGCCTACCGGCTGATCTGTAAGGACACCGTCGAAGAGAAGATCCTCGAACTCCAGAAGAAAAAGCGGGAACTCGCCGATGCCATCCTGGCCGCCGAGGAAGGTTCGGTCCTGGAGACCCTCACCGCCGAGGATCTGGAGCAACTGCTGTCGTAGTGACCATTGTGGCACGACGCTCCGCGTCGTGACATACGACGCAGAGCGTCGAACCACATTGTTCCAACCGACGACTGATCTCTGTACCACCGAGTCCGGAAAACGACGATGACGTTCTTGCAACATCGCCAGCGCCAGCCCGAACTGATGGATCAGCCGGGCCTCTCGGAGTCTGAGCATTGCCAGGCACTCGCCGGTATCAGGCGGGTGAACTTGCTGAGCCGCAGTGAGGCGAAGCTCTGGGCGGTGTTGCGTTCGCTCGCCCCCACGGATCCCTCGAAGCCTCCGCTGCGGGTGCTGGATTTGGCATGCGGTGGGGGAGACGTGGCGATTCGGCTGGCCAAATTGGCTCGTCGGCAGCGAATCCCGATGACGATTGATGGCTGCGATCTGAGTCCCACGGCGCTGCATGTGGCCAGCCAGGCGAGTCAGCAGGCCGGGCTGCCCGACATGAAATTCTTCGTCCAGGATGCCCTGCGCAATCCACTCCCGCTCGACTATGACGTGATCATGTGCTCGCTCTTCCTGCATCACTTGGATGAGGACGACGCGGTCCACCTGCTGCGGGCCATGTCCACGGCGGCGAGGCAGGCGATCCTGATCGACGATTTGCTTCGGACCTATTGGGGGTACGCCCTGTGCTGGGTCGGTTGCCGAATTCTCACCCGCTCCAAGATGGTCCACTATGATGGCCCGGTGTCAGTTCAGGGGGCGTTCACGATCCCCGAGGTCCAGGCCCTTACCGACCGAAGCGGGTTGCACGGGGCCACGATACAACGACACTGGCCTCAACGTTTTCTGCTCTCCTGGGAGCGTCATTGACCTTCCCATCACAGTCGGGGAGTGAACTCGAAGCCACGGAATGGGACGTGGTGGTCATCGGGGCCGGACCCGGGGGAAGCGTCACTGCGCGGCGGGGACCCAGAGCCGTGCCTTGCCGCTCAGACGAGCCCCATAGGTCAATAGTCCTGGCCAAAGACGGAACAGCGGGATGGTCGCGGCGACCCATCGAGGACGCATCGCCCATTGAGCCACGAGTGAAGCCGTGTGAATTCGTGGCGCAAAGCAACGTCGCCATTGGGCTTGATACAACCGACCGATTTCATCGGCGATGCGTTGTTCGTGCAATTGAGTTCGCGCCGCGATCAAGTGTTGGGTCAGCAACCACGCGGATTGAATGGCAATGCTGATCCCTTCCGCCACCACGGGATGAGCTTCTCCCGCGGCATTCCCCACGACAAAGATTCCGTCTTGGTAACAGGACCGCAGACCCGGGCGAATCGGTCCTGCCGATAACCACGGTTCGCTTCGCAGCGATGGTTCGAGCACCGGTCGAAGTACCGAACACGAGTCAAGAATATGTCGCAACACCGCTTCTCCGGCAGTTTCCCCTTCAACCCAAGTCAACTTTTCCAGCCGCCTGCGCTGGAGACAACAGGACAAGCTCGTCTGGTTGTCATCACAGTGAACCATGCCACCATAGCCATCGGTGAAACTCAAGAGGGGCATCAAACCAGCCGGTAATGCGGCCTGGCGAAAATGGGCCTTGAAGGCCAACAAGTCGTCGGGACGCGAGGGAACAGGCTGCGATTGAGTGACCAGCGGGCCAATTTCCCACGAACCGTGTGCCGCAATCACCACGCGGGCACGTAACTCAGACACTTGTCGCGACTCTGGCGATTCGATTTGACAAACAAATCCTTCTCGGTCTCGATTCAGCTGCACACAGCGCCACGGCTGCCGCACGTCCACGCCGTGGCTGGCGGCACGAGCCAGCAGCATCGAATCCAGATGCTCGCGAGACAACGCCCGGCCCCACGGACTGTCGTGAGGCAACGGTCTGGGCAAGTCGGCGATGACACTGGTCTGCCCGACAAAAATGGCCGTCTGAGTCACGGGTGGACCAGCCAGCGCTGCAAATTCTTCCGTCAAACCCAACATCTGAAGCAGAGGCCAATTCGTCGCAGAGAGATACTCGCCACACACCTTTCTTCGTGGAAACACCTTGCGTTCCAGCAGTGCCACGGACCAACCCGCCTGAGCGAGGAGAAGTGCCGCGGTCGCTCCGCCGGGGCCTCCGCCAATGACAATGGCATCAAATGTGTCCACGAACGCTGTCCCTTGCCCACGATTGCCCACGACTGAGGGGGCAGACTAACAGAGAGGGTTCCACACAATGTAGAGCAATCCAGGTGTCACGCAGGGCAACGCACTGTGAAACAGTGCGTTGCCCTGCAGTTTCAGCGACGGCAGCGCGTCTGCCCGGTGGCATCTGCTATCCTACGTCGTCCGTGGTTGTCCGCCACAACGCCACGACTGGCGCAGCTCTTTCCAAACATTGCTGGCTCTGTGGTCCAGGCCATCATCAGCCGCCCCCCCCGATTCGCCTGCGACTCCCAGATTGAGAAAAACATGACATTTGGAATACACGGCCTCGGCCTGGCGATCCCTCAGCGTTCTCTGTCACAAGAACTGGCAGCCCAACACTCCGTCGAGATGTGGGGTGATGTGCATGAACGCGGAAGTGTCGTTCGCGCCCTCTATCGACGCTCGGGCGTCAAGCAGCGGCACAGCGTGTTGATCGATACGCTCGATGATCCGGAGCTGTTTCAGCAATCGTTTTATGAGCCCGCCCGCGACACCAGCGACCGTGGGCCCTCGACGCAAGATCGGATGGATCGCTACGAAGTGGAAGCACTCCCGCTGGGCGTCCGCTCCTGCACAGCGGCCATGCAGAATGCCAGTGTCTGCCCCGAGGAGATCACGCATCTGGTCACGGTCTCATGCAGTGGGTTCAGCGCGCCCGGCGTCGACATGGGCTTGATCGAACAGCTAAAGCTGCGGCGCGAGGTCTCGCGAACGAATGTCGGCTTCATGGGTTGTCACGGAGCGTTCAACGGGCTGCGCGTGGCGAAAGCCTATGCGGAGAGCGACCCCGAGGCCCGCGTCCTGCTGTGCTGCATCGAGATTTGCAGCCTGCACCAGCAGTATTCCGACGACGCCCAGCAGATCGTGGCGAATGCCCTGTTTTCGGATGGTTCTGCCGCCGTGGTCGGGCGGTCATCGCCACCGACCACCGGGGCTTGGCAACTGAAGTCGCAGCGCTCTCTGATCCTGCCCGAGACGCGCGACATGATGAGTTGGCGCATCGGTGACAACGGGTTCATGATGACCCTCGATCCCCAGGTGCCGGATATTATCGGCAAACACTTGCGCCCGTGGGTCACGGAGTGGCTGCGACCGCTGGGCTTGTCCGTGGAGCAGATCCCGACTTGGGCCGTGCATCCCGGCGGGCCTCGGGTGCTGACAGCGTGTACCACGGCGCTGGGGGTCGACGATTCCGCCGTCGATGTGTCGCGGGAGGTGCTGGCTCAAAACGGGAACATGTCGTCGCCGACGATCCTGTTTATCCTGGACGCTCTCCGCCGACGAGAAGCCCCGCTGCCCTGCGTCTCGCTGGCCTTTGGACCCGGCCTGACGATTGAAGCGGCGCTGTGGGTGTAGGGACATTGTTGTCGTGTGGCGTCGCCCCTCCCGCATCGATCCAGAGGACCTCACGCGAAGCCGCGAACTTCGGGACGGGTGAATTGCCAGCGGCAACACCGGGGACGTACAGTGGCGGCTCAATGGAACTCGCATTCCCTGTCTCAGGTGCCCGCCGATGAAGATTGCGACTGGTACGACCGTCATCACCAATGGGCAGATCATCGACGGCACGGGAGCTGCCCCGTTGGCCGACGGAGCGGTGGTGATTCAGGACGGTCTGTTGGCGTATGTCGGTCCGCTGGCGGGTGCCCCGGCTGTGCCGGAGAGTGCGACGCGGATTGACGCCAAGGGCGGGACGATTATGCCGGGGCTGGTCGAGGCGCACTTCCACCCGACCTACTTCAACGTGGCCGCTCTCGAAGACCTCGACATCAAGTACCCGGTGGAGTACGTCACGCTCCTAGCTGCGACCAATGCCAAGCTGGCGCTGGAGTGCGGATACACTTCGGCTCGCAGCGGGGGGAGTCTGTTCAACATTGATGTCTGGCTGAAGAAGGCGATTGAGAATGACATGGTTCCCGGCCCGCGCATGGCCTCCAGCGGTCGCGAGATCTGCGGCGTGGCGGGGCTGATGGACTGGAACCCCGACTATCGCAAGATCGGCATGGAGGGGTTGGTGCTGCTCATCAATGGCCCGGATGAGGCCCGCGCTGCGGTGCGCAAACTCGTCAAAGACGGCGTCGAGTGGGTCAAGACCTACCCCACCGGCGACGCAGCCGCCCCGGACGTGAACGACCACCACACGCTGTGTATGACGTTCGAGGAGATGCACGCCGTGGTCGCGACCGCTCACAACCACGGGATGAAAGTCACCGGCCACTGCCGCGCGACCGAGGGAATCAAGAACGCCCTCAAGGCCGGGTACGATGCGATCGAACATGGGACGTTCATGGATGACGAGGCAATGGAGTTACTCCTGGCCCGCGATGTGCCGGTGGTGCCCGCCTTGTACTTCGAACTGGCGAGTATCGAGCACGGCCCGGCCTATGGCATGGGGCAGAAGGTGATCGACGGCCATCAAGAGACGCTCGAAGGCGGGGCCGAATCCGCTCGTCGCATCTTGAAAGAGGGCGGTCGTCTGGGCATGGGCGGGGACTACGGGTTCGCCTGGAACCCGCATGGCGACTACGCCAAGGAGCTGACGTTCTTCGTACACTACGTCGGGTTCACGCCGCTGCAAACGATCATGTGTGCCACCAAGACCGGAGCCGAGATCCTCGGTCGCGGCCACGAACTCGGCACGCTCGAAGTCGGCAAGCTGGCGGATGTGCTGGTGGTCGATGGCGACGTGGCCAAGGAAATTTCGATCCTGGAGAAGCGGGACAAGTTCATCGCCGTGATGCAAGGCGGGATCATCAAGGCCGGGCAACTGGCTTGATCGCACGCGAAAGCCCTGGGGTTGGGACTCACAGCATCGCATATCAACACGAATCCAGTTCTGGCTCAGGATCAGGTCGGAAGCCACGTTCCGATCGCCATAATGGGAATTCACCGCAGAGGGCGCGGAGTTTCGCAGAGGGGAATCCCGAAAGATATTTCTGACCTCTGCGAGCCTCAGCGTCCTCTGCGGTGAATTCCAAGAACTTATCTTGATACAGTTCCGTGGTGTTGATTCGCATCGCTCAGTGTTCCACACTTCCGATCAACGATAGTTTTGAAACGTTGCGATGAACTGAAGACTGACCACTGAGAACATTCTCCGATGCCGACTTCGATTGAGCTGCTGTCTGTTTTCCGCACGATGCTCACAATCCGCCTCACGGAGGAGGAACTCGCCCGTTGTCACCAGCGCGGGCTAGTTCACGGGGCGTGTCATACCTATGTCGGGCAGGAGGCGATCGCCTCGGGGGTGTGTGCCCACCTGACGCCGAAGGACACGGTCTTCAGCACCCATCGCGGGCATGGGCATGCACTGGCCAAGGGGATGCCGCCACGCGAACTGATGGCCGAGCTGTTCGGGCGGGCGACGGGTTGCTCGCGCGGTCGCGGGGGGAGCATGCACATCTTCTCGCCCGAGATTGGCATGATGGGGACCAGCGGCATCGTCGGACCGTGCATCCTGCAAGCCTGCGGCGGGGGGTATAGCTCCAAGTTGATGCAGACCGGGAACGTCGGCGTGGCGTTCTTTGGGGATGGAGCGGTCAACAATGGAGCCTTCCACGAGGGGCTCAACATGGCGAGCATCTGGAAGCTGCCGGTGTTGTTCATCTGCGAGAACAACCAGTTCGCGACCGAGGTGC
Source organism: Planctomycetota bacterium (assembly GCA_043734065.1). Lineage (GTDB taxonomy): Bacteria > Planctomycetota > Planctomycetia > Planctomycetales > Planctomycetaceae > TH-plancto1. Next base: position 3,550 of record JAYTFV010000487.1, on the reverse strand, counting down.
CGTTTCATTACGCGAGTGGGATTCCGGATGTCGGACGACGGGCCGCGAACTACGGGCTGCCCGGCGTTGAGGTCGACGGCAACGACGCCCTGGCCGTGTTCGAGGCGGCCCAAGAAGCGGTCGCGCGGGCACGCTCCGGCGGCGGAGCCACTCTGATCGAGTGCAAGACCTACCGCACCCGCGCCCATGCCGAAGGGATGGGCGACTTCACGTATCGCACCAAGGAAGAGGTCGAAGCCTGGAAGAAAAAGTGCCCGATCGCGCGGCTGCGGGCCAGGATGATCGCCGAGTTCCGGATCGCCGAGGCTGACATAGCCCAGGAAGAAACCGAGATCGCCCAATTGGTCGCAGCGTCCAAACAATTTGCGGAAGCCAGCCCGCCGGCCGACCCCGCGACCGCCATGACGCACATCTACGCCGCGCGGACCACTCCTCCTGCGCAGGAACCCGGACCCGGCTCGGCCCGCGAGATCACCTACTCCCAAGCCACGCTCGAAGCCCTCTCCGAACAGATGGCCGTCGACCCCACGATCTTCGTCATGGGCGAAGGCATCGGCGTGCGCGGCGGCAATTTCCGCACCACAGCGGGACTCTTCGAGAAGTACGGTCCGGTCCGGCTGTGCGATACACCGATCAGCGAGCGGGGGTTCGTGGGTCTCGCCTGCGGCGCGGCGATGACCGGCACCCGCCCGGTGATCGACTTCATGTTCGCCGACTTCGTACTCGATGGCGTCGGCGAGATCGTGAACCAGATCGCCAAGATGCAATACATGTCGAGTGGACGTCTCAAGATGCCGGTGCTGCTGCGCGGCTGCATCGGCATCGGTCACTCCGCAGCCACCCACCACTCCGGCAGCTACTACGGGATGTATGCCCAGGTGCCGGGCCTGTGCGTGGTTGTTCCGTCGTCGGCCTATGATGCGAAGGGGTTGCTCAAGCGGGCGTTGCGGTGTCAAGACCCGGTACTGTTTCTGGAGCATCGCGAGATCCTCCAATCGAAGAGTCCTGTCCCCGAAGAGGACTACGAGATCGAGTTCGGCCAGGCCCGCATCGTCCGCCCCGGTCGAGATGTCACTGTGGTGGCTCTGGCTCGCATGGTGCATCTCACGCTGTCGGTGTGCGACGAACTCGAGAAGGCCGGCATCTCGGTAGAGGTGGTCGACCCGCGCACGGTCGTGCCGCTCGATGTCGAGACGATCCTGGCTTCGGTCAAAAAGACCGGTCGGTTACTCGTCGTCGATGAGCCGCCCGCCTCGTGCGGGTTCGCAGCCGAGATCGCCGCTCAAGTCGCTGCGAGAGGGTTCGACGACCTCGACGCTCCGATCCGTCGACTGACCGGAGCCTTCACGCCGACCCCGTATAGTCCCTCGCTCGAAGCGGTCGTCGTCCCCGATGCGCAGGCCATCGCCTCGGCTGTGCGTCAACTGGTGGAGGAGTAAGCATGGCCAGCGAAGTGCGATTGCCGAGACTGGGTTGGTCGATGGAGGAAGGGAAGTTCGTCGGTTGGCTGAAGGCCGATGGCGACCGGGTCTCGGCGGGTGATCCGCTGTTCGAACTGGAGGGAGAGAAGGCTCTTCAGGAGGTGGAGTCGCTCGATGCGGGGGTGCTGCGGATTTGTCCGAATGGGCCCAAAGAGGGTGATGTGGTGCAGGTCGGGGCTTTACTCGCGTACCTTGTGGCTGAAGGGGAGGCGGCTCCGTTTGAAGCAGCAGGGGTGGGGCCGGTGGCTGCGAGTGCTGCCTTGGCATCGACGGAACCACCGCCCGCTGCCCCGTCGGTGCGTCGCTTGGCGCGCGAGGTCGGCGTCCCGTTGCAGACCATCGCCGGGTCTGGTCCAGGCGGGCGGATCCTGGCGAGCGATGTCGTGGTGCCGGAGCCGAGTGTCGTCTTTCGCTCCGCGAAAGACCGGCCTTTCGCGTCGGCGATTTTTCCAAAATCGCTGGTTCGACTCGACTCCGCCGAAACAGCCCAGAGCCAGAACCAAAGCGAGGCTCTCGTCGTTCGATCGTCGGTTCGAGTGGCGGGTATCGAACCAGCGATTTCGGAGAAATCGCCGACAATCGCCTCACCGCGAGCGAAGCGCATGGCCCGTGAACTGGGAGTCGACTGGACGCACATAACCGGCACTGGAACGAATGGGCGAGTTCGCGAGCGCGACGTGCGAGCGGCCACAACCACGAGCCTGCGTTCGATCCTGATCACCTCGCGCCGCCGGACGATTGCCCAGCGAATGGTGGCGAGCCTGCAACAGACTGCTCCGGTGACGCTCACGCGGCGCGTCGATGCCACGGCACTGGTCGCCGCTCGCAATCAGTACAAGACAGCGAACACCGGAGTCGTCCCGGCCTACACCGACCTCATCGCGAAGTGCGTCGCCCAAGCCCTGTGCGAGCATCCGCTGCTCGGCGGTCGCTGGGCCGATGACCGTCTGGAGTACCCCACTCCGGACGGCATGCACATCGGTATCGCCGTCGACACCGAAGACGGTCTCCTCGTCCCGGTCGTGCGCGATGTCGCGCGACGCCCCCTGATGGAACTCGCCGCCGAATTCCGGTCGCTCGTCGAACAGGCACGCACGGGGCAGATTAAAGCGAACCAGATGCAAGGAGCCGTGTTCACGATCACCAGCCTCGGCTCGTTCGGCGTCGAAGCCTTCACACCGATCATCAACCTCCCCGAGACCGCCATCCTCGGCGTCGGAGCGATCCGCAAGGAACTCGTCGTCCTCGACAACGGCAGCTTCGCCGCACGCGAACAACTGATGCTCAGCTTGACGTTCGATCACCGCGTGATCGACGGGGCCCCGGCGGCGCGGTTCCTGCAATGCGTGACCGAGGCGATACAGGCCGCGCCGTAGCAGAAGTCGTGAGACTTCTGCCTGCTGGCCCTTTGGCTCTTCAAAACGGAAGAATTCTTACGAATTCTGCTACTGGGAGTCGCGTTCCCAATGCGGTAGGATGAGCCGCTTCGACTCGCCTTTCCCCCTTGCCACACCGGACTATGGCCGACACCCAGCCTGCGATTCAAACAGATGCCGAAGAAACGCCCCGCAATCCGGCGGAGGCGGATATCGGCATCGTGGCGGCCTTGAATCTGGAGGTGGCTCCGTTTGTGGGTCGCTGCCTGCCGGTGCAGTCGTACCTCGGAGAAAAGTTCCGCATCCAGGGGCTGCTGCTCCACGACATCCGAATTGCCGTGGTCGAGTCGGGGACAGGTGCCGCCCGGACGACCCGCGCGACGCACACGCTGCTGGACGGCCACACGCCAAAATGGGTGCTGTCGGTGGGGTTCTCAGGGGCGCTGCAGCCGCACCTCAAGGTGGGGGATCTCGTCGTTGCAGAGGCCATCGTGAATGCGGAGGGGAAGGGGCTGAGTGTGCCTGTTCAGATGCAGTCCGCTCCGAAGGACGGCCTGTACGTCGGCAAGTTCCTGAACACCGACCAGATCGTGCGGACCGTGTCGGACAAGACCAAGCTGGGGGAGGCGACGGGAGCCATCGCGGTCGACATGGAGTCATTGGCAGTGGCCCGCGTGTGTGCCGAACGGCAGG
>JAYTFV010000486.1:0-8087 GCA_043734065.1 Planctomycetota bacterium | reverse complement strand
CCAGCGAACTCAGGGCTGCCTCTCGGCAACCTCCCCGTTGGGCGTAACGCACTAGACATGGTAGATCGGCTGCGTCAGGGCGGATAGTATTCTGGGCGTCAGAATGGGAATCACCGGAGCGTTGCCCCACTGACCCACTCCCTGCTGAACGGCGGACTGATTCTCCGTGGCTCTCTTTCAATTCACGCTGCAAGCGACTGACTCCCGGACTGCGGGCCGGAGGGGCCTGTGGCAGACGCCGCATGGGATTGTGGAGACGCCGCTCTTCATGCCGGTCGGGACCAAGGCCAGCGTGAAGGGGGTCTGGCCCGAGCAACTGCGGAGGATTGGCGTCCAGATGGTGCTGGCGAATACGTACCATCTGGCATTGCGACCGGGTGCGGAGGTGGTCCGGGACTTGGGGGGCCTGCACCGGATGATGAACTGGGACGGGCCGATCCTGACGGACAGCGGGGGGTTCCAGGTGTTCAGCCTGGCCGAGCTGCGGCAGATTGATGACACGCAGGTGGTATTCAAGTCGCACATCGATGGGAGTCTGTTCGAACTCTCTCCCGAGAAGGCGGTCGCGATCCAGGAGGCACTGGGGGCTGACTGTATTATGTGCCTGGACGAGTGCCCGCCGCATGATGTGTCGCGGGAGCGCATGCGGCAGGCGGTCGAGCGAACGACCGCATGGGCGCAGCGTTGCCGCGAGGCTCAGACGCGGACCGATCAGGCTCTGTTCGGGATCGTGCAAGGCGGCACCGATCCGGCCTTGCGTGAAATTTCGGCGCAGGGGCTGCTGCCGATCGAGTTTCCTGGGTATGCCATCGGGGGCCTGAGCGTGGGCGAGAAGCCGTCGGAGATGTACGACACGCTGGACTTCACGGTGCCGATGTTGCCCGTCGACAAGCCCCGTTATCTGATGGGTGTCGGGAGGCCGATCGACATCATCGAGGCGGTCTGCCGGGGGGTTGACCTGTTCGACTGCGTGATGCCGACACGCAATGCTAGAAACGCAACCGCTTTCACCAGCGTCGGTTCCGTCAAGCTCAAAAACCTGAAGCACCTGCGGGACATGTCGCCCCTCGACCCGAACTGCCCCTGTCCAACCTGCACACAATTCAGCCGGGGCTATCTGCGGCATCTGTTCCAATCGGGCGAGATGCTCGGGCCGATGCTGCTGTCGGTTCACAATCTGGCGTATTATCAGCGGATCATGCGGGAGCTTCGGGAGGCCATTCGTCAGAATCGATTGACCGAATATCGCGAGACCTTCATCCGCAGTCTTGAATCGTCTGGCGGTCAGGCATAGAGTGTGCAGCACCGCCGGATCATTCGGTCTCTTCATTTGTTGCGGCGGTATTCCTCGGGGGTTCCCTCTGAGTCGTTGTCCCCGTTTTTCCGTTGCGTTGAATTCAGCGTGGTCGCCCGCAGGGGTCGGCCCAAGGAGTCAGCATCTCGATGTCCGCAGAACCTGTCATTGAAATCCGCAACCTCACGAAGATCTATCGTGACTTCTGGGGCCGATCCAAGGTCAAGGCCGTCAATTCACTCAGCCTGGAAGTCAAGAAGGGGGAAATCTTCGGTCTCCTGGGCCCCAACGGTGCCGGGAAAACGACGACCCTCAAGATGCTGCTCGGGCTGCTCTTCCCGACCGAAGGCGAGATCAAGATCCTCGGCAAGCAGGCTCACGATGTGAGCAAGAACGAACGCATTGGCTACCTGCCGGAAGAGTCGTATCTGTATCGCTTTCTCAACGCGGACGAGACACTCGACTTCTACGGCCAGTTGTTCAACATGTCATCAGCGGTCCGCAAGGAGCGGCGCGACAAACTGATCGAGATGGTCGGCTTGCAGGGGGCTCGCCGCCGTCAGCTCAAGGAATACTCGAAGGGGATGACCCGCCGCATCGGGCTGGCACAGGCCCTGATCAACGATCCGGAACTGGTGATTCTCGACGAGCCGACCAGCGGCCTGGACCCGCTGGGCACGCGAGAAGTGAAGGATCTGATTCTCCGCCTGCGCGACGAAGGCAAGACCGTCCTCATGTGCAGTCACTTGCTGCAAGACGTGCAGGATGTGTGCGACCGGATTGCCATCCTCTACGGCGGCGAGTTGAAGGTTCTCGGCGAGGTCAAAGATCTGCTCGAATCGAAAGGGGAATCCCAGTTGATTACCTCGAAGCTGACGCCGGCGGCGGTGGTCGACATCGAAGCCGTGTTGAAGAAGCATGGGGCGACACTGCACAGCAATTCGTCTCCCACGGCCAACCTGGAAGAGCTGTTCCTGCGGACGGTCGAGGAGAGCAAGGCTCGGCCGGGTCGGCGTTACGCTCCGGGGGAAACGCCGAAGGCCTGACCCGCCGTCTGACGTGTGTTCGTGTGTGAAGAGTTCTCGTTTCCGGCGAAGCTCTTCCCGTGCCGCCGGGCTGGCCCGACGCCCAGGCAGGACGCGATTCGTTATTTCGTTCCATTGCGACCTGGATTGACGACCGTTCTGGTCCGCCCGTTCCATTCATACCTGTTGTTCAGAAAGGGATCGAATCGAACATGCCTTTCGATACCAATCATCCAATTTTTCAGCACCCAATCATGCGGTGGCTGATTGTCGTGTGTGTGCTGGCCCTGCTCGGGTCATTCGTGGGGTTCGTTTCCAGCTGGATGGGGAACGGACGCCGGGGGCTCGCCACTTTTGGGAGCGTGGTGGGTCGCGGATTCGCCGACCTGGTGTGTCTGGCCCCGAGGCGGATCTACGCCTTGGCGACGTTGACCGCTCGTGAGTCCATTCGCCGCAAGGCGCTGTGGGTGGGCGCGGTGTTCCTGGTGCTGTTCATGTTCGCGGGGTGGTTCATCGGGGACACGAGTGAAGCGACTCCTGCGAAGCCCTATATCAGCTTCGTGATGACCACGGTCCGCTGGATGCTGCTGCCGGTGGCGGTGCTGCTCTCCTGCTGGGGATTGCCAGCCGATATTCGAGATCGCTCGCTGCATACGGTCGTCACCAAGCCCGTGCGCCGCAGCGAAGTGGTCCTCGGGCGCATCGGCGGGTATGTGTTTGTAGTTTCGATGTTGCTGCTGGTGGTCAGTGCGGTGGGGTATTTGTGGATTCGCCGCGTCGTGCCCGAACGGGCCCAGCGGCAGTTGATTTCCCGCGTGCCGCTCTATGTGGAACCGGGTGGATACAAGTTGCTCAATGACCAGGGCCAGGAGTTCAATGGGATCAATGTCGGTGATATCTGGGATTTCCGGCGATTTATCAACGGGGGCACCAAGGAGCGAGTGGTCTGGGAATTCACCAACCTCAAAGCCGAAGATTTCCCGAATGGCCAGGATGTCCGCCTGGAGTACGTGTTTGAGGCCTTCCGCTCTTACAAAGGCGACATCGACACGGAGATCTTGTTCAGCGTCGATCTCGTGAATGAAACCACAAAACTGCGGGTTCCGATCGGGGTGTATCCCGTCAACGAATTCACCAGTGAAGTCGTCCACGATCTGCGTGAGGGGAAGACCGAGAATCTGATCTCGATTCACCAGGTGATCCCCTATGGAGAATCGCCGAACGAGAAGGACAAGCAGCAGTTGGACCTGTTCAAAGATCTGGTCGATGGGGGCAAGTTGCGGCTGGAAATCGCCTGCCTGGATGCCTCTCAATACTTGGGAGTCAATCGGGGGGCACTATTCGTCCGCATGCCGGATCATTCGTTTGCCACCGGCTACTGGAAGGCCATGCTGGTGATCTGGTTGTTGCTGGTTCTGGTCATCACGATCGGCACCACGGCCAGTTGCATCCTGAAGGGCCCCGTCGCCACACTGGCCACGTTTGGGCTGTTGATCCTGGGCAGCTTCCTGAAAGAGTTACTGGTGAAGCGACTGGCCACGTACTTCTCCCAGGACGGGAAAGTCGTGGGCGGGGGCTCGGTGGAAGCCTTCTATCGACTCGTCATGGGGATGAGCGAATCGGGCCCGATGGAAGAGACCATCACTAAGCGGGTGATCGAGACACTCGATGCGGGGGTATACGCGATGCTCTATCTGGCCCAGTACATCATCCCCGACATCAGTTACTTTGACGGGGCGGCCTATGTCGCCAACGGATTCGACGTGCCCTTCGTCTATTGCATTCTGCCCAGCGTGATGATCACGCTGGGGTTCTTCATCCCGGCCTACATCATTGGCTACTTTGGCCTGCAAGTGCGTGAACTGGAGGCAAAATGAACAATCTCTCATCCGGCCAGCGGAAGCTGGTGTATATGGTGGGTATTCTGATCCTGATGGTGTTCATCATCGGGTTGGGGCAGCCCTCATCCGGCGTTCCGAACAGCGGGGGAGTCGTCTCGGATCTCCGAGAAAATTACTCTCTGGGGGAAGCGACACTGGGAAACGTCGACCCGGCCAGTTCGACGATGAATCTGGTGCTGCTCGGGTTTCGAGGGATCGCGGCCAGCATCCTGTGGAGTGATGCCGAACATTACCGCATGACCAAGAATTGGTCCCAGCTCCAGCAGTCGGCGGACTCGATCACCCTGCTGCAACCGCACTTTAAGAAAGTGTGGGAGTATCAGGCGTGGAACCTGGGGTTCAACGTCTCTGCCGAATGCGATGCGGTGCAAGACCGCTACTACTGGGTGAAACAGGGAGCCAAATACCTGCAACGCGGAACTCGCCGCAACACCCAGTTCCCCGAACTCTACTTCGAGTGCGGTCGGTTCTTCGGCCAGAAGATCGGCCGGGCGGACGAGAAGGAACAGTTTCGCAAGTACTTCGTTCACGACCCCGATGAAGCCCGCTGGAAGAACCGCGGGGACGGCGACATCAACCCCGAAAACCAGGATAACTTCAAAGTCGCTCGCGAGTGGTATCTGAAGGCCAACGACAGCATCGAGAAGCGGAAGTTCCAACAGCACAAGATGGACCTGCCGCTCTTCCTGGCCTACCCCTACCACTCGCTCATGGATTACGCAGCGGCTCGGGAGGACGATGGCCACTTCGACTCGGAAGCGCTGTCTGCCTGGGCGGACGCGTATCGAGAGTGGACCGGTATCTACGGAAGCAAGGTCTTTGCCGCCGCTGGAAACGGAACGATTATCACGCTGGAAGGCTCCCCGGATGATCTCGCCAAATTGGGTCTGGAAGATCATCAGGAGTTGAAAGAGAAACTCTATTGGCAGAATCGCTACCGCGGCACGGTCAACTACACCTACTGGAAAGAACGCTGCCAGGCGGAGCAGGAACAGAACATGCTCGATGCCCGTCGCGACTTCTACGATGGCAAGAAAGCGTTCAAGGTCGATTACCAACCGGAGGAGGCCGGGAGGCTGATCGAGCGGGGGGCCAAGAGCTTGCAGGCTGTCGTCGATCAGTTCGGAAAGAATGCCGAAGGGAAAAGCAAACTGCTGCAATCCGATGAACAGTTGGTGGAAGACGCCCTCAAGGTGTTACTGATTCTGGATCGCGTACGAGAAGGAATGCCCCAGGGTGACTACCCGCTCAAGGAACTCTGGACCGACGAATCCTATGCACCGAAGAAAGACTCTCTTCGCAAGCTGTTCAACAGACTGTACGGAGCAAACTGACCGTCCTTCACCCGAGCGGTCTGCGGATCAATCGCCCCCTTCCGGAGTCGAGCAGAGAACCTCTGCTCCCCTGTGGAAGGGGGCTTTGTCTTCCGGTCTGTCCCGTTCGATCGCTCTGAGTTGTCTGAGGCGAGTCTTCCGCTTCGGGGGTGACTCGCTGGCTTGGAATCGCTGACGCATTTCTCCCAAGCCTGCAAATTCGTTTAATCCGCACTGACAGCCCGTCAGGATTCCAGACCAGTGGTTTTTCGAACCCCGGACCGGCGTGGAGTTGTGGTTTCAATCCCTCCCGGCGACGGTTCGATAACTCCCCGTGATGGCCTTGGGGCACGGCACGACTCTCCGCGTCGTGAGTCTCGACTCGGTCGTCGAACCACAATCGTCCATTGAAGACGTGCTCACGTCACGCCTCCTGAAATGCCCCCCCCATGTCGCCCCCCATGCCTACCGACGTACTGCAACAACTGCGACAGGAAAACAGCGAACTCCGCCAATCGCTGGCAGAGTTGCGTTCGCAGCTGTTACAGGCTCAGAAGCTGACCTCGGTCGGGGCGTTGTCCTCGTCGATCACACACGAGTTCAACAACATCCTGATGACGGTCATCAACTACGCCAAAATGGGTCTGCGGCACAAAGATCCCGCCACGCGGGAGAAGGCGTTCGATCGCATCCTGAATGCCGGACAGCGGGCCGCCAAGATTACCACCGGGATGCTCTCGTATGCGCGAGGACGAACCACCCAGCGCGAGGCGTTCCGGCTGAGCCTGCTCGTGGAGGATGTGCTAATCCTGGTCGAGAAGGACTTGCAGGTGCATCGCATCCGCCTCGAAAAGAGCTTCGAGGAAAACGTCTGGGCCGAGGTCAACTCCGGCCAGATTCAGCAGGTCCTCGTCAACCTCATCATCAACGCCCGCCAGGCGATGGGCTCTGGCGGGACACTCACCCTGGGTGTGTCGCAAAACCGGGAGGCCGGGACCAGCGAGATCACCGTCCGCGACTCCGGCTCCGGCATTCCCGCCGACAAGCTGCCGAAGATCTTTGATCAGTTCTACTCCACGAAAACTCCCGACGAGCAGGGGCAGGGCGGCAGCGGGCTGGGCTTGGCCCTGTGCAAGGAGATCATCGACACCCACAAGGGCCGCATTCGGGTCGAAAGCACCGTCGGCCGCGGGACGACCTTCACGCTCCGGTTCCCGAGCATCCCGGCCCCCACGCTCGTCCGCCCCGCCGCAATCACCGCCCAAAAGGCCGGCTGACCGCGACTCGCACTTTTTTTACAAATCAGATGTGCGCCCCCTGTTTTTCCGATTTCCCTGGACACTTGGCCCCGCCTTATAATCCCAACGGAATCGGAAAAGGGTAAATCAGCGAAGGAGTCCCGAAGTGTCGGCAACCCAACGCGATCCCGCAGTGTCAGTAAGTGCGGAGAGTGGTTCATTTCTGATTCTTGAGTGAGGCAAACCCTCACTGCACAGAGAAGTCTTGGTTCAACCACCATTAAACCGAAAGCGGTTTGGACAAACCCAACCGAGATCTTGTTTGCCCGCCAAGTCTGTTCGGATTTGAGACGCTCTTCACTCCGAAAGCTCGGACAAGAACGGAAATCCGACAGCCTCCAGCCCTACGGATCGTCCGATCCGCGGGGCTGAGTTTTTTGAGGCATCATTCCACTCTGACGGGAGAATCAACTCCCCGAGAAGTCTGTGCCTCAGAAAAGCAAGCCACCATTCATAACGGAGCTTGGAAACCCGAAACTCCCAGCGCAGCACAGCCGCAACCAAAGTGCGAAGCCATCCGCCATCGCCATGCTTGGACCACGGCTCCACACTCCGAACGGGTGATCCCCCACAGCCCAGGGTGCCGTGAGCGGCTTGGTGCCTCTGGAAATTTGCATAGCGTGCAACCATTTCGGACGTGAGTCGTATAGATTCTGGAGGTGTTGCGACACTGAGAACCACGGGCCCAGCAACTCGTGCAGGTCCAAGATGGACTCGCCCCAAAACACACAGATCGAGACCAGAGACTGGAACGCTCAGCTCCGCGGATTAACACTGATCCAGACCAACATCAGCGTCGATCAACAAAGATTAGTGTTCCAAACCTCTGGCGTGAAACCCATTTCTGAACCTGCGATCAGTTCGCACGGTCCCCCGCAGAACATCTGCCTCTCCCTGCGTCGCAGCACCTCGCTCTCCGGAAACCGCAGCCGAATTCCAACCGGGGCAATCTCTCCCGAGGTTCCCGGTCGATTAATAGGAGAGTTGCTGATCCATCCCGGCAGAGGCCTCACCCGATGCCCCCTCGCAAACGTCCCGTTGAGACCAACCCGCAAACTTCGCCCACGCATCCCCGGGCGTACTATGTGCCTTTTCAGCAGTACCTGGCCGCCGAATGCGGCATGTCGGTCAACACGATTGCCGCCTATCGCAATGACCTGTCGCAGTTCTTGACATGGCTCGAATCGCAGAAGGTGCTGTCGCTGCTGCAAGTCGATCTGGCCCTGATGAGCGGGTACTTGCAGCACATGCACGGG
>JAYTFV010000485.1:0-6147 GCA_043734065.1 Planctomycetota bacterium | reverse complement strand
CGCGCCCTCTGCGGTGAATCCTTTTCAGCACTTTCGGGAAGTTGTTTCGGACCAGTTCCTTAGTTCCGCTTGGGACCGCAGATCCCCGAAACTCCGCATCATCGCGTGTCAGACAACTCCAGAGCCGTGAGCCGCACGGTGCCGAGGGTGGAGAGTCCAGTGCCAAGCGACTTCTCTTTCGCTCAACCCTCAACTCTCAACCTTCAACGCTCAACGGTTGCTCCGAGTCGCTGCCTCTCGTCACAATCGACCGCACACCCGCGTGCAGTTCAACCCCGACGAAAAGAGGCCGGTTCTTTGGCTCTCATCGAAATTCGCGACTGCTCCAAAGTCTATGACCTCGGGGAAGTCAAAGTCGAGGCGCTCAAGAACGCCAACCTCACCATCGAGAACGGCGAGTTCATCGCCTTGATCGGCCCCTCCGGCTCCGGCAAAAGCACCCTCATGAACACGCTGGGCTGCCTCGACCGCCCGACCAGCGGCAGCTATCGATTGGCCGGAGAAGAAGTCTCGCACATGGCAGCTGCGCAGCGCGCGCGGATTCGTAACCAGCGGATCGGGTTCGTGTTCCAGAATTTCAATCTGTTGGCCCGGACTTCGGCTCTGGAGAATGTGGAGCTGCCGCTGCTATACACGGCAGGGTTGTCCGCGTCGGAACGGCACCGACGGGCGGTGGAGAAGCTGGAACTGGTCGGACTCGGCAACCGGCACGACCACCATCCGAGCCAGCTCTCGGGGGGTCAGCAGCAGCGGGTGGCGATTGCTCGGGCGCTGGTGAATGAGCCGGCGATCTTGCTGGGAGACGAGCCGACGGGGAACCTGGACTCGAAGACGAGCCGGGAGATTATTGCCCTCTTTCGCGACCTGAACGAAAAAAACGGTATTACCGTCATTCTCGTCACACACGATCTCAACGTGGCCAAGCATGCCAAGCGGATCATCGTGTTGCGGGATGGTGGGATTGTGACGGATACCACGGATTTCGCGGAGGCTGCACAGGTGCTACAAGCCGGTCTTCTGGAGTAACCCCGGAGTCGGGAGCGACCGTGCGACGATGGAGAGGCGGGAGAATCCCGACTCCAGGCACGAGCGTTTCTCGCATGATCTTCGGCAGAATCCGCAACTGGCTTTCGACGCGAGCGATCGCGCAGAGTCGCGCTGCGCTTTCAGAAAGCCCAGGGGTGACAACCCTTGGGCTTCGGCTGGCGATGTTCATTATCGCACTCGCATCGAGCGAAACTGCCTTCGCTCAGCGGCGGGTAGGCACCATCTTCCCCGAACGTCGTTCGATCCAGGTCCGCGAGCCGCACCAACTGCGACGGTACCAGATGCCCGCCGCCTCCGTCCCCTCGACGGTGTCGCGACCGATCGCCGATCTCGAGCCGCAACTGCTGGCGCTCGATGGGTCGATCCGGACCTCGATGCGGAACCTGGATGTCGTCCGCGTACTGAGCGGCATCACCGCCACCAACTCGGGCCGCACGATCTACGATGCCGCACTCACTAACGCCGGGATCGACCAGCAACAGGCCCGGTTCGACCCGCTCCTGTCCGTCAACAACACCTGGAATGTCCTGGAGAACCCGCAGGCGATCTTCGACCCGTTCCCGCCCAACAACCCGCTGATCTTCGGAACCCAGACGCGGAACTTCAACACCTCGACCCGGCTCTCGAAGACCGACCTCACCGGCGGCAACTTCGTATTCGGGGTCGACGCCACGCCCGCATATACCCATCCGGGGAGCTTCGCGCTCAACCCGCTGACACGCTCCTCGACCTTCGTCAGCTACACCCAGCCGCTCCTCAAAGGCGGCAGTGTCGAGTTCAACCTGGCTCCGATCGTGATCGCCGAGATCAACACCGAACGCTCCTACTTTCAGTTCAAGGACGCGATGCAGGAGCACGTCCGGGGCGTCATCGAAGCCTACTGGACGCTGGTGTTCGCCCGCACCGATCTGTGGGCTCGCAAACAGCAGGCCGCCCAACTGACCGAAACCGTCCGTCGCGTGGAGGCTCGCGTTCGCAACGCCATCGACAACCGGGCCGACCTCGCCCAGGCCCAACTCGCCCTGGCCAACATCAAGGCCAGCGTCATCACCGCCCAGGGGAACGTTCTGCTCCGCGAGGCCGCCCTCCGCAACATCATCGGCGTCTCTCCGTCCGACGGGACGCTCTATATCCCGACCACGCCGCCGGTCAACGAGCGGTTCATTCCCGACTGGGACCAGATGCTGGTCCTGGCCGAGGAGCGACGGCCCGACCTGATTGAACTGAAGTTGATCCTCGAAGCTGATACGCAACAGTTACTGATCGCGAAGAACGGCTCGCGGCCCCAGTTGGATGCCGTGGCGCTGTATCGCTGGAACGGCTTGAGCGGGAACACCCCGACCGGTTCGCGTTTGTCGAGTAGTCCGGGACAGTTCACCGACTGGACGCTGGGGGTGAACTTCTCGGTGCCGCTCGGGCTGCGGCAGGCCCGCGCCACCGTGCGGCAGCAGGAGTTGGTGATTGCCCGCGACCAGATCAACCTCAAGCAGGGGTTCCACGCCGCGACGCACATTCTGGCGGCGACCGTGCGCACGCTCGATCAGCAGTACGAGCAGTACCTCGCTCTGCGCGAGGCCCGCCTCGCCGCCCGCGTGAACCTCGACGCCCAGCTCCTCCGCTGGCAGACGCAGCAGGCGATCCTCATCAATGTATTGCAGGCGATCAGCGACTGGGGCAACACCGTCTCCGCCGAGGCCAGCGCCCTGACCCAATACAACACGCAACTCGCCACACTCGAACGCCAGACCGGCACGATTCTGGAGACGCACGGGATCTTCTTCGTGCAGGAGAGTCAGCACTCGATCGGCCCGCATGGCCGGTTCTGCGACACCCGCTGCTACCCGCGCCAGACGCGACCGACCGAGAACAGCGACCTCTACGACGACTCGACCGAGCCCGCCGAGAACTCGTTCGACCTGACCGCACCGCCCAACATCAACTCCCCACCGAAGGATGTCCCGTACGACCAGATCGAACTGCCGACGCTGGATGACATCATGCGCCAGCAGAAGCAACCAGAACCCGAACCACCCCCGAAGTGAGCGCGGGAAACCCCCATTGAGCCGTTGAGCCGTTGAGCCGCGACGCAAAGGCTCTGCGTCGCGGAGCGTCCCGGCGTTGCTACTCGGGGCTGTCGTGGGCAGGAAACGAGGAGAGTGGCGACTGTCAATTCGACGGCGAGACCTGCACACCGGCGGCCAGGATCTGCTTGATCTTGGCCTGGATCGACATCAGGTGCGCACGGCTGTAGTCGTCGAGCTTCAGGCCCGGCGATTGCAGCAGCGTGGTCGCCTGGGCATCGAGCGTGGTCAAGTGCATGCGGGCCAGTGTGCGGGCGTCTTCGGGGCCACCGCTGGGCTGGGTCACGAGCAGCGACAGCTCGCGCACGGTCGTGCGTTGCAGGTTGCGGCGGTAGCTGTTGATGAACGGCTTGCGGTTGGTGAACTCGCCTTCGGCCTTCTCCGGGAACAGCTCCGCGAAGATGCCCTTGGTGAGCAAGCTCAGATGCTCGGCCAGCGTGTAGGCGTCCTGGTCGGCGGCGATGGTGATCTCACTGTCGGACAGGCGGGTCAGCGTCTGCGAGTTGAGGAGTTGATAGAGGATCATCGACTGCATCTGGAGGACCGTCTCCTGAATCGGGTAATCGAGGCGGCCCGGCTCGTCGATCCCCCAGTGGCTCCAGCGGGTGGAGGCCAGCGAGTTCAGCAGCGTGCCGTCGAGCTTGGGGGCTCCGAAGGCCAGCTCGTTGAGCAACTGCATCGCCTCGCGCTGCTGCGCGGCGTCGATGGGCTTGAACGGAGCGCGTCCGTTCGGGGTGCCCTTGTGATCACGGGAGACTGAGATGCCGCCGGGGAAGCGAGCGGCGAAGGCGAGGGCCCGCCAATGCTCGCCGAACAGTCGGCTGAACATCTGGCGGGCGCGCTGGTAGCCCTGGCCATCCTTGACGGCCTTGTCGACGACCTTGGGCAGCAGTTCGCTGGTCACCTGGACCTGTCGACGGATGAAGGTCAGAGAGTCCTTGCCCATGTCGAAGCGGTTCGAGTACGGGTCGGAGTCGACGCCGCCGCGGGTGTCTTCGTCGGTCAGGTAGTCCAGGCCCGGTTCGGCGGACCGGCTGGCGATCTTGGCCAGACCGGCCTTCTCATCGCCATCGATCTGCGAGTAGCCGTACTCGATGGCCCAGATGTCGTAAGGGCCGATGGTTTGCGTGTAGTACAGCCCCTGCGGCTGGCCGGTGGGGGCGATGTTGGGCGGGTTGTAGTCCATGACGCTGGCCACGGTGCCTTCGGCCTTGCCCTTGTCGAGGTCCGACATTTCGGCGATGGTCTTCCAGGCACTGGCCTTGAAGTTGTGACGCAGTCCCAGCGTGTGCCCGACCTCGTGCATAACGACTTCCTTCATCCCCTGATGGATGAAGTCTTCGGGGAGTTTTCCATCGGCCGCAGCCTGGCCCATGGCCAGGAAGACCGAGGCGGCGTAGCCCATCTGCCACTGCTGATCCTGACAATAGGTGCAGTTGTGGCCGGTGCCGTGCTGGTGTGCGAACGGATTGCCAGGAGCTGGCTCCTTCATGAACGGCGTCGTATTCGGAGCCAGGGCGGCGACCGTTTGCGGGGTGAAGGTCTCCCAGCGATGGTTCCACGAGTCGAGGAACCCGGCGTCAAAGATGATGTCGGCATCCAGGATCTCCCCGGTGCGTGGATCGACGCGGGACGGCCCCATCGCGAATCCGGCCTCGGCGGTGATCCAGCGGAAGGTGTTGTAGTTCACATCCTCGGGATCCCAGGTGGCGTTGTCCTCCTGCTGTTCGACGGAGACCGCTCCGTCATAGCCCAGCTTCTCGAACGCCTTGTTCCACTCCAGGATGCCCGCCTTGACCGTCGGCCGGAGGTACACGGGGACAGTCTTCTCCATGTAGAACTTGATTGGCTTGATCGGAGGCGAGAGCTTGATCGACGGATCCTTCTTGCGCAGATCCCAACGGTTGATGTAGCGGACGAAGTGTTCCTCCTGTCCGTTCTCGGAGAAATCCTTCACGACCGACAGAAAGTAACCCACGCGGTCGTCGCCCAGGCGTGGCTTGAATCCGTCGGCCCCGACCGGCGGCAGCAGGCTGATGCTGTAATGGACGGTGACCTGCACCCCCTTGGCATCGGGAACGGTGTCGAACGTCTGGAACGGATTCGTGGAACTGTAGACAGCCGCCACCTGGATCTCGACGTTCTCATCGAACCCCTTGATCTTGCCCCAAGTGGAACGATCCCCCATGAACTGGAACCCTCCCATTGCGCGGCCCAGGTCCAGATTGTCGTTCATGAACACCCGCGTCAGGTCGACCAGCATCCCGCCGCCGGGGCTGGTGGCCATGATCGGCAAGGCGTACAGCAGGCTGTCCGAATACGCCATCTCGACGGCTGCGGCTTCCGGACTCTTGGGCTTGGCGCGGAAGCGAACATTTCTCCGCTGGAGCATCAGCTTGTCATCGACTTTACGGAACGACCAGAGGATGTCATCGTCGCCCGTGGACCACGTCATGCCGCCGATGATCGAGCGCTGGCTGATGCCTTTGGCGATCGTGGGCAGGACAATGAATTCCCTCCCGATCAGGTCTGGGCGAATCTCGGCCAGCAGTGTCTGGTCCTTGTGGTACAGGGTCCACATGCCGGGAACCTTGGTCTTCCCCTCGACGAACTGGTCGAACTTGGGCTTTTCCGGAGGGGCCTGCGCGAACAGAGGAGTCACCCCGCCCCAGGCCAGACCCAGAGCCAACCCACACACTGCGATCAAACCACGCATCACAATCTCCTGCACCGGGGATCCCGGAAGCCCACACATCAACGATCACTCAGCTTAACAGAGTCGCCGATCTTCACCAGCTTACCTGCCATTGGTGAGGTGTCGGGGAACTGGAACAGGGATTGTTGCCGAGAATCCCCAGAGTCGGGGTGACTTGTAGGACGGTGAGGCGTTTTGGCAACAGGGATGGGGGGTGCATCCATGGGAAGGGGATGGGTCGTGCCCCGTCAATGCGAAGATTTGGGGTTGTGGGATCAGCCCCCGGGAGGGCGAGGCTCCTGCCGAGCCGCTGGCGCGAGTGAA
>JAYTFV010000484.1:0-8665 GCA_043734065.1 Planctomycetota bacterium | reverse complement strand
GGACAATGAGGGTTGCCCTTCGAATTGTCGGCGGAGTCGAGTCACGGCCCGTTGGGCCTTGGGGATTTGGTGGGCCTCCGAGTTCCCAGGGCTGTCGCCGCGGGCTATCGAGTCAGGCCCCTTCGGGGCGAAGAGAGATGGCTGCGGTTGCCCCTGCGTAGAATGGCGACTGCACTCCTTCCGAAGTCTGTCCCCGGCAGCCCGCGTTCTGGCGAACGCAGCTACCTTCAGGCTCCGGCGACATTCACTCAAACACGAAGTTCGCCTTCAGCACCGGGATCAGATGCTCCAAGCAGCCCTTCAGCACCTCCGAGGGCAATCCGCTGCTGTCAATCCGCCGGATGAGCGGTTCGCCATAATACTGGAGAACCGGCGTTGTTTCCCGCTCGAACGTCTCCAGACGCTTGCGGGTCACCGATTCGCTGGCATCGTCCGGGCGGCCTTCCAGCACAGCCCGGCGGCGGATGCGGTCGACCATGACCTCCATGTCTCGGCACTCAAAGTACAGCACCAGCTTCACGTCGATGTAACGCTCGATGAGGTGGCATTGATTGACCGTCCGTGGAATCCCATCCAGCAGCAGCAGATGCTCCTTGGGGCGAAACTTGTCCGCAGCCCGGCGTCCTTCGAGCCAGTTGCGGAAGATCGAGACGGTCAGTTCGTCCGGGACCAGTTCCCCCTTCTTGCAGTATTCCTTGATCTGCTGCGCTTCCTCCATCAGGGGATCGAGCTTACGAAAGATGACCCCGGTCGACAGGTGAAAGAATCCCGGAATACGGGTCAGGATTTCGCCCTGTGTCCCCTTGCCCGCTCCGGGAGCCCCGAAGATCAGTGCCGCTGGGTAACGATTGGGAGCTTTCGCCATCGGTCGGGCCTTGTGGAGGAGGAGGAATTCGGCGAGTCGATCCGGGACTTTACGGACAAGGCACGCCCATCAGAGCCGATCGCAAGGTAGCACATGCCGCGATCCCCTGTCAGCGTTGAGCGGGCAGGCAGCGGGCAAGTTGTCTGTTTTCGGTGTTCCGAGGGAGGTGCGGTGACTGGATTTTTCGAGTTTCGTGGTTCGGATATCGAATTTCCTCTGTTCTCTCGATCTTCCATCAACACCGGGTGCATTCGCCTTTTGGCGGCCCCCATATCAGTAACCCGACGCGTCAGCGAGGGCCGAGCGTAGCGAGGAGTGCCACCAAGAATCGCCCGTACCGGCTGAGTGGCCCGGGATTCTTCTGAGGCCGAGCTCTCGCAGAACATCGAGAGAGGTACGCCCTCGCTCACGCGTCGGGTTACTGATATGGGGACCGCCCATGGACGAATGCACTCATCAACACTCAACCCGCCTCTCCCGTCTGGCATCCCTGAGACAGCCCAGTTACGCTTATGCCGGTTGTGACGACATTGGCGATTATGCCGTGTGATTTGGTTCAGACGAGGGAGTCCCGGATGACGGCGACAGTGTTGGAAAACCCGGTCTCGACGGCCCCTCTGTTTGGAGTTTCCCCAGTGAAGTCGAAGGGGCGGTTCCTGCTCTCGCGGTCGATGGGGCTGTGCTTTCTGGTCTGGCTCTATTCGCTTCAGGCCCAGGACAAAGACCAAGCCGTCGAGCCGACGCCTCCCGACAAGGTCATCCTGCCCGCCCCCACGACCAAGATCACCATCGCTCCGAATATTAAGGACTTCGGAGCCGTGGGGGACGGCATTGCGGACGACACAGCGGCCATTCAGAAGGCGGTCGATGCGTCGCTCAAGCCGCTGTATTTCCCGCCGGGGACATACCGCATTACGAAGACGATCGAGATCCGCCTCGACAAGACGGGACCGGTGTCGATCACCGGAGACGGAGTCGCGCGGTGGCAGATGGAGTCGGCGGGGCCGGTCCTGAAAATCATCGGCACTCACAATGGCACAGCGGACCCCAAGACGGTCCATGCCGGCGTGTGGGAGCGGCAACGCACGCCGATGATCGACGGCATCGAGATCGTCGGCAAGCATAGCGATGCGGGCGGGATCGAACTCTCGGGCACGCTGCAGGCCACGCTCAGTCGCCTTTCCATCCGCAACGTCATGCACGCGATTCGGCTCACCACTCGCAACCGCAACGTGCAGATCAGCGAGTGTCACCTGTACGACAATCGCGGTGTTGGCGTGTTCCTGGATGGCGTGAACCTGCACCAGATCAACATCGCCAACAGCCACATCAGCTACAACCGCCAAGGGGGCATCGTCTGCCGCGAGAGTGAGGTCCGCAACCTGCAAATCACCGGTTGTGACATCGAGGGCAACGTCGGCGATGGCCCGCTGGCGGCGAATCTGCTGCTCGACTGCCGCCGGGGTTCGGTGCGCGAGGGGGCCATCACCGGGTGTACCTTGCAGCACGACCGCGAGCCGATCGGCTCGGCGAATATCCGCATGATCGGGGCCTCGAAGGAGAACCCGCTGATGGTCGGGACGTTCGTGATTGGCCACAACGTCCTGAGCGATGTGAAGACGAATATCCACCTCAAGAATGCCCGCGGCGTCATGATCGAGGGGAACACGCTCTGGGAGGGATTCGACTTCAACATCCTGGCTGAGAACTGTACTCAGTTGGTCGTCGGCCCGAACCTGTTCGACCGCAATCCTGATCAGAAAGAAGAGACGAGCAAGAACGGAGTCGAGCTGCGGGAGTGCAGCGACTGCACGCTGACCGGCCTGCACATGAATGATGTGCAGGCGAAGGACGCGGCGCTGGTGCTTGATCGCTGTGCCTGGTGCAATGTGACCAACTGCCTGATCGTGGATTCCGGAGAGACGCTGGTGGAGTTCCAGAAGTGCGACAACTGCCGCCTGTCGAACTGCCTGTTCCGCGCGCCGAAGGGATCGGTATTGTCGAAGCGCGTCGTGGTGAGTGGTGGGACGAATAATATCGTGAGTGACGACACGCGGTAGGGCGGCGTTCATTCCGTTCTACGTCGGCAGCGATTCAATCTCCAGCACCACGGGCCGACCCATCCCGCCATCGATGTCTGGAGGGGTAGTGCAGCTGGCGAAGACGATCTCCAGCAGGTTGCGATCGGCGAGGGCGGGCGTGATCTCGTAGCGGATCACCGCCGGTTCGTCGCTCACCTCGGGGGGGCGTGCCGACAAGGGTTGCCCGTTGAGAATGACCTGGCTTGGTGGCTGAGTGGTCGTGAGCGCCACGCGAATCCGATCGCGGGGCGTGATCCCCGTCGGAGCATTAAACCTCCTTCGAAACCAGACCGGCCCAGCCATCACGGGCAACTGGTCCCACTCGTCCGGGAGCCGGACCCGGTTCCAGGTCCACGCCTGCGTCGAAACCGGCGTCGGCACCGCCCACTCCCACGGACCTTGCAGGCGGATGCGGTGGACGGAACTGGGAGCGGGAGCGGTCATCGGTGTGAATGCGTCCAGGCGAGCCGGGCGGCGTCAGGTCGGGGATTGTCGCCATTCGCTCCGCGAAAGGACGTTCTTTCGCGGAGCGAATGACGACACTGGCACAGTAGCGACTCCCGCTCCATAGACCAACCGCCAGCTCCGGTTTACGATGACCACTCAATGGAAATTGTCCGCCGCCGTCCCACCGGGTCTGCGGCTGTTCGTCACACTGGGGGAGTCGATGATGCGTTTGTGGATGGCTGGACTGGCGTTGCTGGGAGTCTTCGGCATGAGTGAATTGCCCGCGGCGGATGACGTGGCCGAGCGCTTTGAGAAAAAGGTCTTCACCGGAAAGGACGGCAGCAAGCTCAACTACCGGCTCCTCGTCCCCGCCGCAGTGAAAGCGGGCGAGAAGTACCCGCTAGTGATCTTCCTGCACGGAGCCGGGGAACGCGGTGACGACAACACCGCCCCGTTGATCCACGGCGTCAAGCGTTTCGCCCAGGATGATTTCCTGAAGCAGTACCCCTGCTACGTCATCGCCCCGCAATGCCCGACCGGCCAGCTGTGGGCCTCGAAGCCCTGGACCGACCCGAATCCGGAACTGGCCGCTGAACCATCCGCCCCGACGAAGCTGCTGATGGAACTGATGGACGGCATGGAGAAGGATCTGCCGATCGACACCCAGCGAGAGTACGTCACCGGCCTCTCGATGGGGGGCTACGGCACCTGGGAAATGGCCCAGCGACAGCCGAAGCGGTTCGCGGCGATCGTCCCGATCTGCGGCGGTGCCGACAACAAGAACATGGCCGGGATCAAAGACTTGCCGATCTGGATCTTCCACGGCGACAAAGACGGAGCCGTCCCGGTTGAACGTTCGCGCGAAGCGGTCGCCGCTCTCAAAGCCCTCGGCGCGAAGCCGATCTACACCGAGTACCCCGGTGTCGGCCACGACAGCTGGAACCCGGCCTACGCCGACCTGAAGCTCTACGAGTGGCTATTCGCCCAGAAGAATGCCAAGCCGGAGAAGTAGTTCGCGATGCCACACAAGCCCAGGGGTTGCAACCCCTGGGCTTTTTTTGTGGCCACTGTCGACACCCGTCACGCCGAGCGGAGGTTGCCCCAGTCTTCGACCTTGGCCTTCGCATGGTTCTCCTCGCAGAACTTCTGCACCCAGGAGATCAGCGAGAAGCTGCGACCGGTGACATCGGCGGGGCTTTGGGCTTCGACGTTCAGACGCAGCAGCGGTTCGTTGTTCGAGGCGCGGACGTTCATCCACCACTGGGGCGTGTAGCCGTCGGCGACCGTGCGGTAGGTCGTGCCGGTGGGGTCATTCTTCGTGTCGATCAGGAACAGATCGTCGACGGTCTGGAACTTCGGCGACCTCGGATGGAACACGCCGACCCCATCCAGCGTGAAGACGTACGCATCCGCAGCGGGGTCGTTGTACTGCTTCAGCAGGGCCTCAATGATCTGCTTGCTCGTCTTCTTCCAGTCGGCACTCTCGATCCGTAGATTGACCTCCCCACTGGCGGGCCACGGGGAGAGCGAACCGAGTAACTCCGAGCAGCTCTGCCCCGTCGACAGCAGCATGTCCCAGAAGTCGACCATCGAGAACAGCCCCGAGTCGAGGCCGTACGCCTCCGGATAGTTGTAGTGGGCCGAGGACTCGCCGCCGAAGACGGCATCGGTCTTCATCAGTGCCACCTTGAGGGCGTCCTGGCCGACGCGGCTGACGACGGGGCGACCACCCGCCTTGCGCATCGTTTCGACGACGAGCCATGATGAGACGGCGGAGTAGACGACTGCGGGACTCTTCTTGCCGCTGGCCAGAGCCTTGCGAATCGCGTTCTGCCCCAAGGCCGCCAGTAGCAGCGACCCCGAGACGAACTGACCCCACTCGTCGACCAGGAACACACGGTCCGCATCGCCATCGAACGCCGCCCCGAACTTGGCCCCGAGTTCGACGACGGATTGCTGCAGGAGCTTCACCGCACCTGGCAGCCCCGGATTCGACGGGCGGGTCGGGAATGTCCCGTCGATCCGCTCAGCCACCGCATGCACTTCGGCGCTCGACTTCAAGGCTGCGAGGGCCTGCTTGAGCAGGGGCACGAACAACCCGCCGACGCCGTTCCCCGGATCGAGGACGATCTTGCCAGCGGCCTGCGCGAGGTGTGTTGAGCGCTGACACGCCGCCTCCGTGAACCGCTCCTGCAACCGCAGATTTGGCCCACTCGGGAACGGGGCACAGGCCGGGGCCGTAGCCGCTCCGGAGGCGGACCCGGCCTCGAAGAGCGGAGCCAAATGGGCCGCCGGACTGATCATGTCGAGCCCTCCGGTGGCAGTGTCGAGCAGGACCGCCTTGATCCCGTTGTACTCCGGCGGGTTGTGGCTGGCGGTGATCATCACGCCCGCGATGGCTCCGTCAAGCCGTTCGCCGACGCCCCACTGGACCATGTCAGTCGTGGCGAGACCGCACGGGATGGGGACACCGCCCGCGTTGGCGATCCCCTGAACCAGCGCGGCATACAACGCCGGTGACGAGACCCGCCCGTCGCGCCCGACGATGATGCGAGGCTGGGCTTGGCCGGTCGCGTGCGAGACGTGCCGCGTGATGCACTGCCCAACGAACCAGGCGAGTTCCTCGTTGATCTGATTCGGATAGATGCCGCGAACATCGGCCTTGCGTTGCATCAGCGAGCGGTCAAACATGGTTGCAATTCTCCAGGGGACGGGACTCTCGCCAGCCGACACCGGTTGCGAAAGTCTCTGAACACGGGGAGTTTTGCGGATTCGGCTCTGGACTGCCACTGCGGTTCTGGGAGAATGACGGAGAGGCTGATGGCTAGTCGATGTAGCTGCATTCGCCAGAATGCGGGTCGATTGGCGAGCAGGCCCGCACTCTGGCGAGTGCAGCTACGGATGAGACGTGGAAATTGAGGTGAGTGATGCCGACCTGGGACTGGCAAACCGTGATAGCCCTGGCTTGCGTCGCGGTCGCAGGGGCGCTGATCGCGCGCCGCTGCTGGCGGTATCTCCACCCCGTCGAGAGCGGGTGCGGTGGCGGCTGCGTGGGGTGCGGGTCGTCGAAGTCGGGATCAGCGGGGGAGATGGTGACGCTGTCGCTGCCGGGGTCGAAGAGTGGTCGTTCCTGACCCCGGGCGAGCCGGGCGGCGTCAGCCCCCGGACTCTGTGACGAGTGGTTGGAGTTCAGATTTCAGATTTCAGACAGCTTAAGGCTTACGCTTGCGAATCACCCCCTCCGCCCCAGGATCGGGATGCGTCGTTGTTCGACCCCGGCAGGGGTCACAGATATTAACCGGTGGTTGAGCGTCAGCGACACCACCGGTTGCAAGTCGCCGAGAGCAACCCATCCCGGAGGGATTGCAGAGAGCGCTCGACGATTCCCAACGCGAGAACCCTGCCCGTGAATTGCATCTCTGGCATCCCTCCGGGATGCGGGAGCGAGCAAGGACCGTGTTCCGGTGGTGTCGCTGCGCTCAACCACCGGCTCATTTCTGGCATCCCTGCCGGGATGCGAGGACACTCGCCAGATCCATCCTTCATCTGTGTCGCCTGCATCAGAGCAGCCTCAAGGCTGGACTCCAACCCTCAAATCTGGCCTTGACAAGGCACTACGCCCACCACTCGGTCCTGGGGCTGACGCCGCCCGGCTCGCCTGTGAGCGTCGGCACGGGTACGTCGGAAAGGTGCCCCCCACCCGAGCGCCCCTGGCTGGCGGCCTTGAGCGCGAAGATGGCCGCGATGGCTGCGGCAATCGCAAGCACGAGCAGCGTGATCTTGACCCAGCTGTAGGGGCGTTCGCCCTGGACCTCGCCGGTGGCGGCGTTGACGAAGACGCGGAAGGTCTTGTCGTGGAAGCGGTAGGCCAGCATCCACACGGGCAGCAGCAGGTGCTTGAACGTGATGGCGTCGTGGCGGGTCTGGAGCGATTGAATCTGCTGCCGGTCGCCGCCGATCCGCCGCCGGGTTTCCTGTTCGAGGGCGACTTTCATGCGCGCGCGGGCCTCTTCGAAACCCGCGTCGAGTTTCATGTCATAGGTCCGCGCGAACAGCCCGGCCAGGAGCTGTTGCGTGAAGGGGGTCAACCGCTCCATCGGCCACGGCTCCAGGGCATCAATCAGGGTTTCGGGCAAACCCTCTGATGCGCAGATCAGCACGTCATCAAAGAACCGCTGGAACTTTCCCGAGGCGGGATACCAACTCGTACGGGTCTCGGTCCGCTGGTCCTTGCCGGTCCCGACGGTGACGGTGTAGTCCTCGCCGCGCTGGCCGGAGTAGACGTTGAACGTCATCGCGTCGTACGTCCAGAACGGCAGGTAGAACCCGTCGAACTTGCCGTCGATCCCGCGCTGGCGGAACTCGGTCGGAGCGAACCAGCGGGAGTTGATCCACTCTTTGAGAACCAGTTGAGCGCGGTCCTTCTCGATCAGGAACGGCATGACGGCATCGACCGGAATGCGGTGCGTGGCGGTGTGGATGTTCTCCCGCTGGATGGGGGCATCGCACCATGGACAGTGTGCGCTGGTTAGGGTGCCGGTGAACATCACCGTGCCGCCACACGATTCGCAGTGGACCTCCTGGTTGCCCGCTTCGTCCTGGCGTCCCTGTTCGTGCTGCTGCTCCAGACGCTCGATGGCCGCGTGGTAATCCTGCTCGACGATGGCGGCGTCTGCGCGGAGTTCGATCTTCTTTTGAAACCCGCAGTAGGGACACTTGAGGTCTTGCTGGCCGATGCTAAATTCAAGGTCGGCCCCGCATTTTTCGCAGGGGAAGACGCGAGCCTGGCCCTGGTCGACGGTGCGGCCCGCGCGGTCCCGCTGGCCCTGCAGAGGGGCGTTGTCCGGCTTCTCCGCCAAGCGGTCGGTCTCGTCGGAGTCGTGTTGGTCCGGCTCATCCAGCATCGGGGGGGGTGTCCAGCCACTGGGAAGTCGGGAAAACTGCCGTAGCCACCTTCGCCAGAAGGTGGGCGAATTGTCTCGGCGTTCGCGCGTGCCGACAGACTTCGGAAGTCTTCCGAGACTTCGGAAGGAGTGCGGTCGCCATTCTACGCAAAATCCCTTGGGATTCTCGCCCCGAAGGGGCTGGACTCGATAGCCCAGGGCGCAGCCCCTGGGAACACATAGGATGTTCAACCGATTAAGGCCCAACGGGCCGTCACTCTCTGGCGGAGTCGAGTGACGGCCCGTTGGGCCTTGGGGGCATGTTTGGCATGCGATTTCCCAGGGCTGTCGCCCTGGGCTATCGAGTCAGGCCCCGTTGGGGCCGGGGG